>CAZHIT010000030.1:0-15616 GCA_964533125.1 uncultured Candidatus Sumerlaeota bacterium | reverse complement strand
AGCAGCCCGGCCAGTTGCTTCGCGCTGAGGCAAGTCGGCGTGCCGCCGCCGATATACACGGTCCGGACCGGCCGGGGTGTCTCCGCCGCCATTTCGGCCGCGAGGGCCTTCAGATAAACATCCGTCTCTGCCCCGACCGGGAGGGGCCAGGAGTTAAAGGCGCAATAGTCGCACTTGCGCCGGCAAAACGGAATATGGATGTAGGCGCCGGGCTGTTCTGCCATGCCGCTCTCCCCCTAATCCAGTTTAAGCACGGCCATAAACGCTTCCTGGGGAATCTCGACGTCGCCTACCTGCTTCATGCGTTTCTTGCCTTCTTTTTGCTTCTCCAGCAGCTTGCGTTTCCGGGTGATGTCACCCCCGTAGCACTTGGCCAGGACATCTTTGCGCAGTGCGCTCACCGTCTCCCGGGCGATGACTTTGTTGCCGATGGCCGCCTGGATCGGCACTTCGAACAAGTGGCGGGGGATGATGCCCCGCAGTTTGGTCACCAGCTGCCGCCCCCGGCTGGTCGCTTTGTCGCGGTGGACGATCACCGAGAGCGCGTCCACGATTTCCCCGTTTAAGAGGATATCGAGCTTCACGAGGTCGGAGGGCTTGTACCCCAGGAGTTCGTAGTCAAAGGAAGCGTAGCCCCGTGTCCGTGACTTCAGCTGATCAAAGAAATCGTACATAATCTCACTCAGAGGCAGTTCGTAGGTCAGCATGACCCGGTTCGCATTCACGTACTCCATATTGCCAAACAGCCCGCGCCGCTCCTGCGACAGTTCCATGATGGTGCCGACGAACTCGCTCGGGAGGATCACCTTCGCTTTCACCATCGGCTCCTCCAGTTCGGCAATCACGGTCTGGGGCGGCAGCAGGGCCGGATTTTCGATCTCCCGGACCTCCCCATTGGTCTTGGTCACCCGGTAAATGACGTTGGGCGCCGTGGTCACCAGCTGCAGACTGTACTCGCGCTCCAGCCGCTCCTGAATAATCTCCATATGCAACAGACCCAGAAAGCCGCAGCGGAAGCCAAAACCCAAAGCCACCGAGGTCTCTGGCTCAAACACCAGGGCCGCGTCGTTTAGCTTCAGCTTATCCAGGGCGTCCTTCAGTTCGTCGTAGTCGCTGCTCTCCGCCGGGTACATGCCGCAAAACACCATGGGAACGACCTGCCGGTAGCCGGGCAAAGGCTGGGCCGCCGGATTCGCGGCGTCGGTGATGGTGTCGCCCACGGTCGTATCCTTAACATTCTTCATACTGGCCGCCACATAACCGACCTCGCCGGCGGCGAGCGCCTCGACCGGTTTCATCTCCGGGCTGAAGATCCCGACCTCGTTTACCGTAAACTCCTTGCCGGTGGCCATCATCCGGATGCGGGTACCGGGTTTAAGATAGCCGTTCACCACCCGGACGTAGGCGATAACCCCCTTGTAGGAATCAAAGAGGGAATCAAAAATCAGCGCCTGCAGGGGTTCGGAGGCGTCCCCGCGCGGGGCGGGGATCTTGTGGACGATGGCCTCCAGGGTGTCTTCGATGCCCGCCCCCGCCTTGGCCGAGACCAGCAAAGCTTCGCTGCCATCCAGACCGATCATATCTTCCAGTTCCTTGCGGACCCGGACGGGGTCGGCGTTCGGGAGGTCAATCTTGTTGATGACCGGAATGATCTCCAGGTTGTGCTCCAGCGCCAGGTAGACGTTAGCCAGGGTCTGAGCCTCGATCCCCTGGACGGCGTCGATGACCAGGAGCGCTCCGTCGCAGGCGGCCAGACTGCGGGAGACCTCATAGGTAAAATCCACATGACCGGGGGTATCGATCAGGTTCAGCACGTATTGCTGCCCGTCCCGGCCCTGGTAGTTTAAGCGTACCGCCTGGGCCTTGATCGTGATGCCCCGCTCCCGCTCGATATCCATCCGGTCCAAAACCTGCTCTTCCATCTCCCGGGCCGCAATCGTCCCGGTAAACTCCAGCAGCCGGTCGGCCAAAGTGGACTTCCCGTGGTCGATGTGGGCGACTATGGAAAAATTGCGGATGCGCTGCTGTAAGTCGGCGTGCTTAGTGTAATCCCCGCCCATCTAGTCTCCTTCTCGCCGGTCTCCCATTAACCTTAAGCCGGGCCGGCGCGGTTGCCGTTTTCCTTACATTATAGCATTATTGCGCTTTCGCCTGCAAGTAATGACAAAATGGCCGCCTGAGCCGGGGACCCGATGATCTGTGCCACACGTAAAACCTCCCTGACTGCCGGGAGTCAGGGAGGTTCGGGTTAATCCTGGATGAACCGGGCCAGTACCCCGGCCATCAAACGGGCGGTCTGCAGCGCCTCAGCCAAGGTGCTCTCATTGCTCCCGACCTCCAGCAGGATGGCGTGGGGATGGTACTGCTGGTTGAACCGGTCTTCCCTCAGGTCGATCCCCCGGCACAGACCGGGGTAGGTGTTATCCAGTTCGGACACCAGGCGCGAGACGAACTCGTAGTTGGCCGTCCACTGCGGGTGCTGATAGATCTTGTCGGTCCCTACCACCAGCAGGACCCGGGCTGCGGCCTTCCCGCCGATGGTCGCCGTCACCTTTTCTTTCGGCAAAGCGTCCCGGTGCAGGTCGATGACGATTTTGGCCGAGGGGTATTTTTTCACCAGGGCAGATACGGTCGGCACCGCTCTCTGGTAGGCGCCCAGGCGGCCCGGCAGATCGTGGACCGTCGCATCATGGACGACGCGGATATTGCGCGCCTGCAGGGCTTTGGCCAGTTCATTGCCCACCGCGACGATGTTCACCTTCGGGTCGTTGATAAAATCTTTGCCGGAGGTGGGCATATACGATTCGGTGGTATGGGTATGGTAAATAATAATATCGGGCTGGTCGGCCGGCGGCAGCTTGGCGTGCACCGGGTCGGTATCCCGGATTACCGGTTCAGCTGGCAGGGTTGCCGTCCCGGTACCGGACGGGAGCGGCCACTTGATGGGCGGCTCCGCTGGCAGCGGCGCCGCGTTATGGGTACGCAACCCCACATCCGCCAGGAAGGGAATCTGGCTTGCCATAAACGAGACCGGCTGGGTAACGCTGATCCCGGTCAACTGGTAGACGATCCCGTCCACCAACACCCGGGCCGCGCTCTCCCGCTCCAGGTCAGCCCCGGTTTGGCTGGCCAGGGCCAGCAGCGGGATCTCGTTCTGCAAAATCAGCTTAAGCGTGCTGTCACTAAAACTGAGCCAGCGGGAGGCGAAGGATACGGCCGGACTGGCTTGATTCGACTCGGTCCCAGCGCCGGTGCCAAAGGCCGGAACCGCCGCCGGCATTCTTGGCCGCAGGCCCAGACCGCAGATGAGCATAAATACCACCAGGTACAAGCCGAGCAGGCGCGGCGGAAAGGACGGCAGCCAGGCCCCGGCCGCCTTCCTGGTTTTGCGGGCCAAATGACGCAGCCTAACCAAGGGTGTCACCACCTTATCTGACGTATACCGAATATATGCCCTCTGCCGCCCGATTATGCCAGCAAAGAAAAAATCCCGGCCAATGGACGGGATTTTTGCAGCGAACCTCGCTTGGATGTAAAACTGTCTTTAGCGAACGGCGGTGGGGATGAAGGCGTCGATGATGCCGATGACGAAAGCGGCGAGCATCGACCCGATAATCGACACCTGCAGTCCGGGGACGAGGTACTGCGCCAGGTAGATGACCACTGCGGCGGTGACGAAACCAACCAGACCGCGGCTTTGCGGGGAGATGTTCCTACCCAGGAGGCTCTCCACAATGTAGCCCAGAATGGCGATAACCACTGCCGCCAGCAGCGCGCTGGTAAAGCCGGCCACCCCAAACCCAGGGATCAGAAAACCAACGAACATCAAGACCAGAGCGGAAACAATAAACCGAATTATCGTTCTTACCAACTATCACACCTCCCTGCCTATTCAGTCAACTCACGCCAATTTCATTCATAGATTACCCAAATCAAATCAGAATATTCGCTTTCAACGGGCGGGCGAATATTTCCCGGCGGTGTCAGATGAACAACTTGCTTTTTCCGGGATAGCGTGGTAAAATGTACTATATTGAGTGCGCCTTGGGCATATGCATTCTTTTTGTTTGTCAAGATAAGCCCTACCCCAGTAAAGGAGGTGAATGGTGAGTGCCGAAAATCAAATCATCCATCCAGGATGTCAAAGCCACTCTGGTTCGGACCAGCCGCAATTCGATGGCTAAATCACTGCTTCGCACTTCAATCCGCCGGTTCGAGAAGGCCTTAGGGGAAGCGAATACCGACCGGGCGCAAGATGCCCTCAGCCGGGCGGTAAAGATAATTGACAAAAGTGTAACCAGAGGGATCCTGCACCGGAACGCGGCCGCCCGCCGCAAGTCCCGCATGACCAAAAAGTTCAACGCCCTGACCAAAGCGGCGGTAACCGCCTAAACCGCAAGAAAAAAGACCCGGCTCTGGCCTCAAACCAGGAACCGGGTCTTTTTGTTTTTTACAGCCGGCAGAGGATAATCTCCAGGGCCGCCTTCGCTTCCCACTGACCAGTTTTGATCATCTCATCCGCCTGCAGCAGCCGATCCGTCAGTTGCTGCAGCTCGCTTTCGCTGAAGTTGCGGCTCTGCTCCAGGCCTTTGCGGACCTGAAAGGGTTGGGCGCCAACGATGCCGGCTATCTCGTCCGGAGCACAGCCGCGATGCTGCAGCAGCTTACATTCCAGGATCAGCCGGACCTGGCGGCTGAGCATGACCAGTATCCGCACCGGCGGTTCACCCGCCTGCAGCATCTCGCCGAAGCGGCGCAAGGCCTCGGTCTTATTGCGGGCGCCCAAGCTGTCCATCAGGGCAAAAATATTGTTTTCGCTGGTTTTGCTGCCGACCGCCTGCACATCCCGCAGTTCGATTTTCTCTTTCGTGCCCACATACACCGAGAGCTTCTCCAGTTCCTGCCGCAGGAGACGGCTGTCGCCCAGAGTATTTTCGACCAATAGATTGGCGGCATCCAGCATCAGCTTTTTCCCCAGCTTATCGGCCCAGGTTTTGGCTAGCTGGGGCATTTCCCAAACCCGGGGCGAGGCAAACTCCGCCGCCATCCCTTCCTTGCTGATCCGTTTAAACGCCGACAGGCGCTTGTCCACTTCCCGCGCCGTGAAGATGACGCAGGTGGTCAGACCCTGGGTCTGCAGGAGTTGGTTCAGGTTGACGCTTTTAGACCCCGTCTCTTCGGCGTCGGCTTCGGGGTCTTCCTGGTCCTTGCCCTTCTCTTTGGCTTTTTTGTCCACCTGAAAATACGGGACGTCCCGCACCACCAGCAGGCGATACCTATCGAGAAAAGGGAGAGTAACCGCCATCTCCAGTACCTGGGTTAAGCCTGCGGTCTTCCCATCCAGAACGGTATAGTTTAAATCGGCAAAAGCGGGATCAAGGAGCTTCTGCTTCAGGCCCGCGATTATCTCTTCCCAGAGGTAATCCTCCTTGCCGTAAAACAGGAAGACCCGCTTCCCCCGCTCTTTTTGCATTTCCTGCCAGACCATCTGTGTGTCCATGTTCCCTCCGTGCCGGGCCTAATCGCGGCCAACCTCCAGGCTAGCCCCCGGAATCCGCAGCCTTAGCTCCAGGCGGTCAACCAGCCAGGCGATAATGGAAATCACCCCGATGTAAATCAGCGAAACGACTAAGAATATCTCAACCGGGCGGAAATAGCGGCTGTTGAGGATTTGCCCCTTTGCCAGCAGTTCCGGCACGGCGATGGTATAGGTCACCGAAGCGTATTTGATCAGGTAGATCGCTTCGTTGGACCAGGCCGGAAGCACCAGGCGCAGGGCCTGCGGCAGGATGACATGGATCAGAGCCTGCAGCTGCGACATCCCCAGCGACCGGGCGGCGCTCATCTGCCCCACCGGAATGGCCTGGATCGCACCCCGAAAGTATTCCGCCTGGTAGGCGCCGCTGTTTAGCCCCAGCGCCAGGTAGGCGGCGGTCATCCGGTCGAAGCTAATCCCAACATCGGGCAAACCGTAGTAAATAATGAACAGCTGCACCAGCAGGGGGGTGCCCCGGATGACTTCGATATAAACCCAAGCCAGGTACTTGCTTACGCCGCGGCCGTACAGGCGCAGCAGCGCGAGCGGCAGGCCGATGGCCAAGCCCAGGACCAGCGCCACCGCGCTCACGCGGAAACTCACCAGCAAGCCCTTACCCAGCTCGGGCAATATTTTCACAATAAAGGAGTATTCTCCGCTCATTCCTTTACACCTCTTGCCGGAAGCGGGCGGCCTGGCTAAACCGTCCGGCTGATTTCTCCCAGAAAACTCCGGGTCCGCTCGGATACCGCCCCGCTGAAGATCTGCTCCGGCGGCCCTTCCTCGACGATGGAGCCATCTTCCATAAAGATAATCCGGTTGGCCACTTCCCGCGCGAAGCTCATCTCGTGGCTCACGACCACCATGGTCATTCCCTCCCGGGCCAGGGTCTGCATCACCGCCAGGACCTCCCCGATCAGCTGTGGATCCAAAGCCGAGGTCGGTTCATCAAACAAGATCACATCCGGGGCCATCGCCAAAGCCCGGGCAATCGCCACCCGCTGCTTTTGCCCACCGGAGAGTTCACCGGGGTAACTGTCCGCTTTCTCCAGCAAACCGACTTTCACCAACTCCGCCGTCGCCAGCTCCCGGGCTGCCGCCGGGGGCATTTTTTTCACCCGGGTCAGGCCGAGCATAATGTTCTGCCGCGCCGTGAGGTGACTGAACAGGTTAAACTCCTGAAACACCATCCCAATCCGCTGGCGGACCTGGTTGATGTTCACCTGCGGCCGGGTAATTTCCTGTCCGTCCAGCCAAACCCGGCCGGCATCCGGGCGAGTCAAGAGGTTGATGCAGCGCAATAAGGTGCTCTTGCCGGTACCGCTCGGGCCGATTAATACGACCACTTCACCGCGGTTGACCGCGAGCGACACCCCCCGCAGTACTTCCACCCCGTTATATGCTTTATGTATGCCTTCAAGGCGCAAAACCTGACTGGCCATCGCGTTTCCTCCCTAGGTTTACTGCGCAGTGGGCAGGCGATACCGCTCTTCCAGGTAATCAAGGCAGCGGTTGATGCCAAAGGTTAAAATTAAATAAATGAGGCCGCAGATGCAGTAAAACAACAGCGGTTCAAAGGTCCGGGCGCTCACATACTCCGCCCGCCGCAGCAAATCGGTTACTCCGATGGCGTAAGCCAGCGAAGTATCCTTTAAGACCACGGCGGCTTCGTTGGACCAGGCCGGGATAGCCGCCCGCAGCGCCTGGGGCAGAATCACCGCGCCGATGGCCTGCGGCTGGGTCATCCCGAGCGACCGGGCCGCCTGCATCTGCCCGGGGCCGATGGAGTGGATGGCGCTGCGGAAGATCTCCGCCTGGTAGGCGCTGCTGTGCAGACCCAGGGCCAAAGCCGCGGCCGAAAAGGTCGGGATGTTCAGCACATCGGCGATCACCAGGTAGAAGAACAGCATCAGCACCAGGGTGGGCACTCCCCGCACCAGGCGCTGGTAACCGGTCGCGATCCCCGCCGCCAGGCGGTGACCGTAGGTCCGGGCCAGCGCCAGCCCGAGGCCAATGACCAGGCCCGAACTCAGCGCCAAACCGGTCAGCTGCAAGGTTACCTTGACCCCGGTCAGGATGAAAGGCAGATTCTGCATCACCAAGGCCGCCTTATCCATGCCAGCTCACCTCTACAACCATTTCGGCTGGTCCCAGAGCGCCAGTTTCTGGCCGATCCCCATCGCCTTCGCCCGGGTATAGATCTGCTCAGCCACCACCATGTCCTGCCCGCCCAAGCCCCGGGAAGCAAACAGGATGCGCTCCGCCGGGTCCTGCCGCCCGCTTACCTTGCCGACCACGATGTCGCGCAGCAGGGTAACGTCGCTGTCCTTCACCGCACCTCTCTCATACAGGGGGTGGAACACCGAGGCTGGGTGGTGCTTAATCGGGTCCCAATCGTCCACGACCAGGCGGTCGGTGTGGAGGACCACCGCTTCCTCCGCTTCGCAGGCCCCCATCTGGGCGTAAAAACAGCCGGGCGCGAGCCAGACATCCAGCACGATCGGGCTCCGCGCCGTGGTCATGGTAAACACCGCTTCGCTGCCTACTACCGCCGCCTCGGCCGAGGTCACCGCCTCCACCGGGTAGCCGGTTTCCGCCGCAAGATCCGCCGCCTTCGTCAGGTTGCGATCGTAGAGTTTGACCTGCTTCAACTGCGGGAAAACCAGGGGCAGCACCTGGAGCAAGGTCCGGCCGATCACCCCGGCGCCCACCAGACCAACCACGCTGGTCCCCGGGTTAGCCAGGTACTTGGCCGCCACCCCGGCCGCCGCCGACGTCCGCATGGCGGTAACCAGCGTTCCATCCATAATCGCCACCGGCGCCACCGTTTGGGCATCGCTTAAGATCAAGAGATCGATCCCCATCGGCAATTCGCTGCCGGCCAGGTTCGCCATCGACTCCGCCGCCCACTTCAGGCCCGGCCGGTTGATGTTCTCCCCCAGGTAGACCGGCATCGCCACAAATTTGCTCTGCCACTGCCCCGTGTTATCGTTTAAGAGAAGGGTGGTTTTTTCCGGGTTTTGCACCTGCCCCAGTCCGTGCAGGCGAAACGACCGTTCCACCGCCGGGAACACCAGCGCCATATCGAGCACCCCGGCCGCGATCACGTCTTCCTGCTGCAAAAACAAGATTTCCGGTTGTTTCATAAGGCATCCCCCATCCAGTTCAGGGCGGGAAGCGCTGCCGCTTCCCGCCCGGCGCTGTCTATTCCGATTGCTTCAGGTGCTTGACGGCCAGGTCGTGGATCACTTTTTCTGCTTCCAGTTCCTTGATGGCGTCATTCACCGCAGTCAGCAGTTCCGGGTTCCCCTTGGCAATGGCGATCGCTTCCCCGGCTGATTCTTCCGACAGCTGGCCGTTGTAGATGACCTTCACCGGTTGTTTGGCGGCGTATTCTTCCGCCGGGAGGTAATCCAGCACGAAGAAATCGATCCGGCCGGTGGTCAGATCCAGCACCGCCTGGGCCACATTCTGGTAGCGGTGGAACGTGTCTTCCTTGATTTTCCCGGTCTCCAGGAGGTTGGTGTTCACCCACTCGTCCTGAATCGTCCCGGTCTGAACCCCGATGTTGTACCCCGCCATTTCTTCCGGATTAGTCAGGGTGATGGCTGAATCGCTCTTGGCCAGCACGGCGTGGCTGCTCTTATAATAAGGGTCGGTAAAATCCACTTTCTCCAGCCGGTCCGGGGTAGCGCTCATCGCGGCGATGATCGCGTCGATCTTCCCCTGCTGCAAGGCGGCAATCAGAGTGTCAAAGCCCATGTCCTCAATCTTGATTTCGACCCCGAGTTTTTCGCCGATGGCCCCAATCAGTTCGATATCGAAGCCGGCGAACTGCCCCTGTTCGTCCACAAACTCGTACGGCGGATAGTCGGCGGAGGTTCCTACGGTCATGACGCCTTTGGCTTTGATGGCCTCGAGTGCCGTCTGTTCCTTTTCCTGACCGGCGCAGCCGGAGATGAGCAGGCAACTGATGAGCAACCCAATAACTAACAGATTAAGAGTCCGGAGTTTCAATTTCATATTTTCCCCTCCTCTATTCTTTTGGCTAGATGGCAGGCAGGTTCGTTCTGGCTCCATCTTTCACCTCCTTCGGCGTGTTACCAGCGCTAAATCCACTTCGGGCTGTTCCAGAGCACCAGTTTCTGGCCGATCCCGGCGGCGCTGGCGATTTTATAGAGATGATGGGCCACCACCAGGTCTTCACAGCCCATCCCGAAGGAATCGAAGAGTATCTTTTCTTGCGGATTCTGGCGGGCGGGGGCCTGACCGGCGACGATTTGGCGCAGATTAGTGACCTCACCATCCGTCAGTTGGCCGGCCTGGTACAGGCGGTGGAAGGCGGTATGGGCGTAATGCTTGGTCGTCGCCCAATCGTCCACCACGATCCGGTCGGCCTGGAGGATTACTTCGTCTTCGGCCTCGCTGCTCCCCACCTGGGCGTAGGTGCTGCCGGTTTTCAGCCATTCCGCTTTCACGAACGGCTGCCGCGCCGTGGTCGCCGTGATCACCACATCGGCGTCCACGATCGCCGCTTCAGGACTCTCGCTGGCTGCGACCTCCGGATAAACGCCCGCGTAATCTGCCGCCAGCGCCGCCGCCTTGGCCGCATTCAGGTCGTAGACTTTCACCTGCTGCAGACCGGGGAACACCGCCTTCAGCATCATCAGGTTGGTTTGGCCGATTACCCCCGCCCCGATGACCGCCGCCACGGCAGCCTCCGGGTTGGCCAGGTACTTAAGGGCAACCCCGGTGGCCGCCGCCGTCCGCAGCGCCGTAATCAGGGTCCCATCCATAATCGCCACCGGGCACACCGTTTTAGGATCACTCAGCACCAGAATATCGATCCCCATCGGCAGGTCACCGGTTTTGCTGTTTTGCTGCGACTCCGCCGCCCATTTCACCCCGGCTACATCCACCTCGCCGCCCACATACACCGGCATCGAGATAAAGCTGCTCTTCCAGTCCGTCCCCTCCAGGTGCATAATCGTCTTCGTCGGGTTTTCAACCTGACCCTGGCCGTGCAGCCTAAAGACGCTTTCCATCGCCTGTAGCACCTGGGGCATATCCATTACTCCCGCCTGGATCAGGTCTTCCTGTTTTAAGAATAAAATCTCTGGTTTCATTCACCGGTCCCCCTTCGCTTTCGCCCCTGATCCGTATTATCATTGATTATTGCTGCTGGTCGGCAAAGATGTCTTTACTGATTATAAAATATATTGCATTTTTATGCAATAGGGTAACGCACAATTTTTCTCTTATAATCGATAAGTTAAAGCCGGCCGGGGCTGGGTTCACTCCAGACCTTGGTCCGGCGCTATTCCGCCCAGCCGGCTTGCCCTGTTTTGCATGAAAATCCGGATGCAATCTGCTGCTTTCATCCGGACATTGCTTTGTCCACCAAACTATATTGCTTTCCTGGAACATCCCGTGTTTTTGCCCGCTCCGTTACCGGTCACTCCGGAACACCTCAACCTCAACCGGCCCGCGGCCCAGGCGGAAGGTTACCGCCCCGGTTTCTTTCGTTGGCATTACTCTCACCCCCAGCGATTGCAGGGATTCGATTACCCGCCCGGAGGGATGGCCGTAGAAGTTCTTCCCGACCGGAATCACCGCCCAGTGCGGCGCGGTCGCGCGGTAGAACGCCTCATTCCAGGCGTCGATACTGCCGTGATGGGATACTTTCAGCACATCCGCTTTCAGGTCCACTCCCGCCGCCAGCAGCCGGTCGGCTGCCCCGCTCTCCATATCCCCCGTAAACAGCACCGCCTGGCGGCCATAAACCAGTTTGATCACCAGCGACCTTTCGTTCCCGTCCGCTGCATCCGCCGGCAGACCACCGGGATCGGGGGCCAGAACCATGAGCTTCGCCCCGCCGGCCAAGGTCAGCTCGTCCCCGGCGTAAAGCTCGCTGTAGCGGATACTTTTTGCTTGCAACGATGCCGCGAGTTCCGCCGCATAACCGTCGAGCGTTACCGCCGGCGGGCCGTACACGGCGCTCACCGGGAAGTCCTCCAGGATGGTGAGCAAGCCGCCGATATGGTCCGCATGGTGGTGGGAAAGCACGATCGCCAACTGGCGGATCCCGCGTTGCCGCAAAAAGGGACTGACCACCTGGGCGCCCAGGTCCGAAGAAAAATCCGGCCGGTCCACCCGGTTTCCCCCGTCGATGAGCACCCCGGCGGCCGGGCCGGTTTGGATGAAGGCCGCATCCCCCTGGCCGACCGCGAGAAAGGTAACCTCCATTCGGGCAGGAGTGAGGCGGGGCAGCAGCCATTGGTTAAAGACCAGTAATGCGAGCAAGCCATAAACTGTGGCCCGGAGCAGCCGGAGGCGGAGCCGGTCCGGCCGCTGCCGCACCGCTTCGGCCATTTGCTGCCAGGCCGGGAAGCCGAGCAGGAGGAGGTAAACCAGCCCGATGACCGGAACCGGAGGGCGGGCAAAGTACAGCTGGCCATAGGGGAGGCTGGCAAAGAAAGCGGAGGTCTGGAGCATCAGCCAAAGTACTCCCCGGGTCAGGGTATTGAGGGCGGCGGCCAGACTGACCTGGATCAGACCGAAAATCCCGGCGATAAAGCCCAACACCACCGCGACCCCGGTGAGCGGAATCACCAGGAGATTAGCCAGCAGAGCCACTGGGGTCAGCTGGCCGAAATAGTACAAAAGCAACGGCGAGACGGCAATCTGCGCCGCGAGGGACACCGCCGCCACCCGCCGGAGGGTGCGGGGCAGCCACCTAAGCTCCAGCGCCGGCGTCAGGTGGATGAGCCCCCAGACCGCCGTGAATGAGAGCTGAAAACTGACATCGAACAGGTTTTGGGGGTTGTGGGCCAGCAAGACCAGGGCGGCTGTCGCCAAATTGGTGTAGCCGTCCCGCTCGCGGTTCGCGAGGTCGCCGGCAATCCCCAGCCCCGCCATCAGCCCGGCCCGCACCACCGGCGCCTTCGCCCCGGTCAGCAGGATATAGAAGTAGATCGCCGCCAGGTTCCATATTGCAGCTAAGCGTCCGCCCAGGCCCAGGATGCGCCCGGCGGCCACGGCCAGGGTAACGATGAAGCCCACATGCAGGCCGGAGACGGCCAAAACATGGACCACCCCGGCCAGGGTGAGCGTTTCGGTCACATAGTCCGTGACCTCAGCCCGGTAGCCGTAGAGGATGCCGGTGAGGAGCGCCGCGTACTCGGCCGGCAGGGTTGCTTCGGCAATGCCGATGAAGCGGTTCCGCAGGGCGGCGATGGACCGGCCGAGCGAAACGGCCGGGCGCGCCACCAGAATGATCTCCTCCGGCCGGTCCACCGCGAGGCAGACCCAAATCCCGCGGCGGTGCAAATACCCCGGGTAATCGAACTCGCCCGGATTAAGCGGCGGCATTGGCTCAAGCAGCGCCCCGGTCACCGCCACCAGATCGCCGACGCAGACCGTTTCTTCCTCGCTGTCCTCGTAGACGGTGACGCGAACCAGACCGCTCGCTTCACTTTCGTTCCCGCCCGCCCGGATGGACCTGGTTCTTACCACCAAATGCATCCCCCCGCCGGTCCGGGGGCTGATTTCCCG
Source organism: uncultured Candidatus Sumerlaeota bacterium (assembly GCA_964533125.1). GTDB lineage: Bacteria > Bacillota > SLNR01 > SLNR01 > JBMNPB01 > CAZHIT01. The sequence goes on along the minus strand of CAZHIT010000030.1, from coordinate 2,526 downwards.
GATGTTCCCGGTCAGGGTCAGTTCTTCCCACCCCAGCCAGTGCACCGCCGCATCCGTGCGGGCGGTGGTCGCAAAGCTGTGCCGCAGGGCCCCGCTCACCAAGGCGAGCAGAAGGATCGTCACCGTCACCGACCTCTCGGTACGCCAGGGACGGAGCACCAGCAGGGCAAAAAGAACCGCCAGGGCAAGCAAAAGGCTCCCCAGCGGTAACTGTAAATAGTAATTGCCTGCGATCCCGCCCATGAAGGCGAGGGTAATCAGCACCAGCGAGCGGTACACCGGCTATCCCTCTTCCCGCACCGGATTTGGCGGCACACCCCGCCGGCTTTGCGCCGCGGCCCGGACCGGTCAATCTTCACCATTGCGCGCAAGCAACCTGGAGTCTGGCCGGCCCGGGCAACTTAAGTGTCAGCGGAGGCGATCAGCGCCCGCCGCCTGATTTGATCTCTTTGTACTCGGCTTGGATCTGCTGGACCAGTTCCGGCTGGTTCAGCAGCTGGTAACCCGAAGCCGCCAGCACCCGGGCGGCCAGCACGGCGGCGTCGATCCCGGCCTGGCTCGAGGACGCCTGCAAAAACTCGTGGGTATGGAGTTCGGTCCCGGTGGGGGCGACGGCAAACCAGAGGTTGACGGTGGGAATCACCTGCCCCACATCCCCCAGGTCCGACGAAGCGAGCGTGGTCCACCGCGCCATCGGGGCGGCCCCCAGCTGCCGGGCATTATCGAGCACCATCTTATCCAACGCCGGGACATTAATCGTCGGGCTGTAGCTGAAGAACCAGTCGATATCAAGCCGGCAGCCGGTTGCGAGCGCGGCTCCTTTGGCCACGTTCTCCACCCGGACGCAGAGTTCTTTCAGGTACTCGTTATCCAGGGAACGGACCCCCACGGTCGCCTGCGCTTCCTCTGGCACGATGTTCGAGGCCGTACCACCCTTGGTGATAATCCCGTGCAGACGGGTATCCGTGCGCACGTGCTCGCGCATCATCTCGATACCGGCAAACATTAAGACCACCGCATCCAGGGCGCTCCGCCCCTGGTGCGGCGCAGCTGCCGCGTGGGCCGGCGCCCCCCGGAAGGTGAAGTTGGCGCTCTTCGTCCCCAGCCAGAGCGAACCGGTGTCCCACCTATCGCCGCCGTGGCTGATGAGCGCAATATCCACCCCTTCAAACAAGCCGGCGCCCAGCATCGGGATCTTGCCGCCCATCGGTCCGCCATCTTCCGCCGGGGTGCCGAACACCAAGAGGCGCCCGGGGCAATCCGCCATCACCGCCGAAAGACCTAAAGCCGCGCCCAAACCGGCCACGGCGATTAAGTTATGCCCGCAGCCGTGCCCCATCGGCAGGGCGTCGTACTCCAGCATGATCCCGATGGTCGGACCCGGACCATTTCCTTCCTTAACCGCTTTGAACGCCGTCGCCAGGTGCACTGCCTCGCCGGTTTTGGCCATGACGCCCGGCAGACCCCGCTCCACCGCAAAACCGTGCTTCTCCAGCTCCCCGGTCAGCATAGCGGCGGCCTGCACCTCGGTGTTCCCCCGTTCCGGGTTGGCGCAGATAAACCGGGCAATCTCCCCAAGGCGCGTCGTCGCCGCGTCCAGGGCTGCGGCGGCTGCCGGTGGTAAGGCAGACAAAGCACCACAAGCCTGACCCGCGGCCGGGGCTCCGGTCGCTTCCTCCCAAGTCACCTGGCCGCCAAAGAGGAGTGCCAACTCAGTTTCCGGTACATAGATCTCCCCGTCGCAGCGGTAAGCCCGCACCGCCTGTCGGCCCTGCTCCGGGGTGGCCACGGTAATCGTCGCCGGGGTCAGACAGTTTGGCTTCGCGCCCGGTTCCTGGTTCATTATCTTCACCTCACTATAGTCGCTTTGCTATGGTATTTCTTCCCTGCCGGGCGATTTCCTGCCGGCCCGGCCGTCTGGATCAGTTTAATCCAGCGGTGGCTCTGGCTCACCCGGCGAAACCGGGCTGGCGGCGTCCGCCTCAGCCTGCAGCCTCTCCCGGGTGAGCATGGCATACTCCGGGTTCAGCTCGTACCCAAGCCCGTTCCGCCCGAGGCGGGCAGCGGCCAGCAGCGTCGTTCCCGACCCGGCCAAAGGATCGAGCACCGTCTCCGAAACATAGCTGTAAGCGCGGATCAGCCGGGCCGGCAGCTCCAGTGGAAAGGGAGCGATATGGCGCCGGCGGTCCCCGCTGGGCTCGGGTTTCATCAGCCAGACGTCCGAGTTTTTCAGGCTCAGCCAAAACTCCTTACTTAGCCGCGACTGCTCCTTCTGGGCGGCGGTAAGGTGGGAGTATTTGCGATGGCCGCGCAGACAGGGCTTTTCGAACTCCAGAATGAACTCGTGCATGTTGTTGATCAGGATCCCGCCGGGGTAAGGGTAGGTGCCAAAATGCGCCCGGACCCCGTTGGTCTTCTGCCACACGATATCCCGCTTAAAGACAAAGCCCAAATCGCTGCACCGGTCGATGCTCTGGCCGACCAGGTTCAGCGTCCGGAAGGTGCCCGCTTCCCGCACCGGCAGGT
>CAZHIT010000029.1:1952-15901 GCA_964533125.1 uncultured Candidatus Sumerlaeota bacterium | reverse complement strand
GCATTCGGACGGGGCGGTGCAGGAGATCTACCAGATTGAGATACCCTCCGGGCGGGTGCGGCGGACTCTTGCTTGCCCAGGGGTGAAGACGGGGCTGGCCTTTGACGGGGAGAACCTATGCCAGGTCGTGGGCAAGCCGGACCGGCTGCGGTGGATTAGCCCGGCGGACGGCGCGGCGGTGCGGGAGATGACCTTAACGCCGGAGACCGAGGATACCTGCGGGATCGATATTGCCGGCGGTCAGATTTGGCTGGGGATGGAGATGGTGGCCCGCTTGCAGAGGCGGGACGCGGCGACGGGGCGGATCGAGAAGGATTCTGCCGTCCGGCCGCGCATCGCCGGGCTGACTCTGGCCCGGGGCAAGGTGTGGTATACGGAGGCCGTGGAAGGGATACTGGTGGAGGTAGACCAGGAGAGCGGGGCGGAACTGAGCGTCCATCCCATCGGGGGGATGCCGACCGGGCTGACCTGGGATGGGGAGCTGTTTTGGTTTGCGGATTTTATGGCCAAGCGGATTAAGGCGGTAAGGGTATAGATCACACCGGAGAAGCAGGAGATGCAAGGCGGGTGTGGCCGAGGGGCATCCGCCTGTTTTGTTTTGCCGCTTCCGGACCCCGTTGAGAGTGAGGGTTGGGCAGGTCATCCAGCCGAAGGCAAGCAACGATAAAACGCCGCCTCCAGTAATCCAGGGCGGCGTTTGTTGCGGATATAAGCGTTATAAAATAAGTGGTGCTCATGCGGGTCCGCGAAGGTCTGACGGGATTGGAGCAGCACCATTTGGCTTTCCCACTTATGTTTTGGCATTCCAGAGGCTTAGCGTCCTGGAGAGTGGGGGCAGGCTTGCTCTTCCTGGAGCTGCTTGTTCTGTCCCTTACCCCTGAACCGGGGTACTGCCAGGCGCCGCCGTTTTTTCCGGTGCGCGCTGATTCAAGAGGGCCACGGCGGTGACAATGAGCAGCCCGCCACCGACCTGGGTGAGGGTAATTCGTTCGTGAAAGAGGAGAATGGCCAGCAGCACGGTGTAGAGCGGTTCGGCAGTACTGATAAGCGCGGTCCGGGAAGCGCCCAAAAGACGCAGGCCGGAGAAGAAGAAGACATTGCCGAGCACGGTCGGGATGGCGGCGAGACCAACGCAGGCGGCGAGTGCGGAAGGCGGCAGCAGCAGATCAATGTTGCCGGTGAGCGCACCCACGGTCCCATACACGACGGCGCAGGACAGGGTGATGTAGAAGGTGAGGGCCTTGGGATTGATCTGGGCGGTGCACAGGCTTGCGGCGATTATGTACACCGAGTAGACGACAGCGGAAGCGAGGGCCATAGACGCGCCGGTGAGGTTGACCGTGAGGCCGGGCACCCAGACCATGAGGACGCAGCCAAGGCTGACCAGGCCCAGGGCCGCCAGCCGCAGCCGGTCCATCCGCTCCCGCAGGAAAATGCAGGAGAGGGCGGTTACGATGGCCGGATAGGTGTAGGTGAGCAGCGTGGTCAGGGAGACGGAGATATACTGCAGGGAGCCAAAATACAAGAAGGCCATGCTGACATAGCCGATCCCGCCCAGGAGGCAGACGTTGCGCAGGTCTTGCCGGTCCAGCCTCAGATTGGTTTTGGTCGCGAGCGCGAACAAGAGCATCAGCAGGGCGGCGATGGAGAAGCGCAGGGTGAGTAGGGTGAGGAGATTGATGCCCCCGGCGTAAGCAATTTTGGCAAAAATGGAGGCCGAGCCGTAGCAGGCGACGGACAAGAGGATTAACAGTAAGCCTTTGCGTTCCACTCCGGTACTCCTTTGTGCCCGGCGTTTGGCCCGGGTTTTCTTTACCAGTGTAGCACAGTTGCCCGAACCGGTAAATGGGTTCAAAAGGAAAAGCGGGAGTGTTTAGAACTCCCGCTGCCGGTAGAGCCGGGTGGACAAGGTCTGGGACAAGAGCAGGATGCATAGGGCGAGACCCAGGAATAGCAAGCCGGTTTGCCAGGGTGGGGCGGCAGTAAAAAAGTTCATGGCCAGGCGCACGGCCGGATGCTCCGGGTGGGATTCGGCAAAGGACTGGAGCAGGGTTGGTCCGAAGAAGAAGGGGTAGAAGACCATTGAGCTCAGCCACTTGGAGCGGAGATACCCATATTTGAAAAATAAGGGGCAATAGAGGGCGACCAGGACCGAGGCAGTGCTGAGAGCGATGATCCAGTCGCGGGTCTGGACCGGGTTTAGCCGGAGTTGGGGGAGCCGGGAGAGGAAGGCGCCGACCAGGGACATATAGACGAGCATTAGCAGGGTAAAGAGGATGGCGGACAGGTATTTGGCCAGGACCAGAGCGCTGCGCCGTAGGGGCAGGCTGTTGAGGACGACTTCGCTGTGGTTCTTTTCGTCGACCGCGCAGCCCATCTGGATAAACATGAAGGTGGTGGCGGCGCTGCCCATGATGTAGGCGGAATCCCGGAAGGGTCCGCCGGTGAGGCCGAAGATAATGAAGAGAAAAGCGATGTAAAGAAGGTTGTGAATGACGGAACGCTTCAGGATGACAAACTCTTTAAGAATGAGCGTGGACATGGTTATCCCTCCTGACCGTGTAGAGCATGATTTCTTCGAGCGTCGGTTGTTCGTAGACGAGACGGCTGCCGTAAAGCTGCTTTAGACGGCGACCATCCGGTACGAGGGCGGTAAACCCGTACTGGGTCTCCCGGACGCCCAGGCTGCCTTCCCGGATAGCCGCATCCAGGACTTCGGTCCCGCCTTTGACGATGGTGTAGGCGGCGAAGATGTCGTCTTTGGCGCGGCTGAACACTACCTGACCGGCGTTGATGAAGGTGATATAGTCGGCGATTTTATCGAGGTCGGAAGTAATATGGGTGGAAAAGAGGATGGCTTTGCGTTCGTCCTGGATCACCTGGTACAGAATATCCAGAAGCTCGCTGCGGACCACCGGATCCAGGCCGGAGGTCGGCTCATCCATGACGATGAGTTCAGCCTGGTGGGAGAGGGCGATAGCCAGGGCGTACTTCATTTTCGTGCCCTTGGACAGTTCCTTGATTTTGCGCTTGGCCGGCAGATCAAAGGTGCGGCTGTACTTCTGATAGGTATCCTCTTCCCAATGGGGATAGAAGGGGGCGATCAGGTTCTTCATCTCGGTGGGGGTGAGTTCTTCGTAGAAATGGTTTTCGTCGTAGACGAAACCGATGCGCTCTTTGACTGACCGTTCGTGCTGACGGTGGTCGAGGCCGAAGATTTCGATTTGACCGGCATCCGGGCGCAGCAGGTTCATGATAAGTTTGATGGTGGTGCTTTTGCCGGAACCGTTGGGGCCGATGAGGCCCATGATGTAGCCCCGTTCCAGGGTGAAGGTAACGTCGCGCAGAGAGAAATCGCGATAGTTTTTGGTGAGACCCTTGATTTCCAGAATCGGGTTCATTTTAGTCCTCCTCCCCGAACAATAGTTGCAGCATCTGGCCGACATCATCGGCCGTAATGCCAAAGAGTTTGCACTCCGCCACCAGTTCGGTCAGTTTTTCTTCGATAAGGCGCAGTTTTTTCTCCCGCAGCAGTTCCAGGTTCTGGCTGGCCACGAAGGTGCCTTTGCCCCCCACAGTGGCGACGAATCCTTCGCGCTCCAGTTCCTCGTAGGCGCGTTTGGTGGTGATGACACTGACTTGCAGGTCGCGGGCCAGGTTGCGGATCGACGGCAGCGGTTCACCTTCCGCCAGTTCTCCCCGCAGGATGAGGTCCTTGATTTGCTTGGCGATTTGTTCATAGATGGGTTCATCAGCGGTATTGGTAATGATGATGCGCATTGATTCACCTCCGGCATGACTGAGTCTGAACTGTAACTATTGTTATTAGCGTATATATAGTGTATTCACACTATATACTTTACTCGGAGTTCTGCCAGTTGTCAAGCGGGGAAAAGCACCCGGCGAAGATTTTTTTCGCGGTAATGGTTTCATCGCGCTGGCTGACCGGAAAAGGGTAACCGCAAGCGGCGCCGAAGTAGGAAAGGGTAGAGAAGGGGGCGAGACGGATGAAGCTGATTTCCTGGAATGTGAACGGCATCCGGGCGGTGCTGCAAAAAGGATTCAAGGAGTGGGTATTAACCGAACAGCCAGATATCCTCTGCGTGCAGGAGACGAAAATCCATGCTACCCAACTGGCGGATCTGGACCTCGCGATCCCCGGTTACCAGGCGTACTGGAGCTGCGGGGAGCGCAAAGGATACAGCGGGGTGGGAACGTACACGAAAGTAAAGCCGGAAACGGTCGCCTTCGGGATGGGGATTGAGAAGTTTGACAACGAAGGCCGGACCTTGGTTACCGAGTACCCGGAGTTTACGCTCCTGAACAATTATTTCCCGAACGGGCAGATGGGGGATGACCGGCTGGCGTACAAGATGGAGTTTTACGACGCGCTGCTGGCGCATTGCCAGACTCTGATGGCGGCGGGGAAAAAGCTGGTGCTCTGCGGTGACCTAAACACAGCCCACCAGGAGATTGACTTAAAGAACCCCAAGGCCAACGCCAAAAACTCCGGATTTCTGCCGGAAGAGCGGGTGAAGGTCGATGAGTACCTGGCAGCCGGGTTCGTGGATACTTTCCGTCAGTTATATCCCGAGGTCGTCAAATACTCGTGGTGGAGCTACCGGTTTGCCGCCCGGGAAAAGAATGTTGGCTGGCGCATCGACTATTTTCTGGTGACCCCGAATCTGTTCCCGAGCGTGCGGGATGCCGGGATAATGGATGAGGTAACCGGATCGGACCATTGCCCGGTGACGCTGATATTGGGCTGAGTCTGGGCAGTGGGTCGGCGGCCAGGCTGGAAGATACAGGTGTATTATGCCGGGCAGGGATACCGGCCGGCCGGGGCGAATAGTTAATGGTTATATGCGCAAAGGCAGAAAAGGAGCGAGCATAGGCGCGGGAGGACGAAGCAACGGGAGTTCAAATTGCCGCGTGCCTCGCTCCTCGCATTGTCGTAATCCAAGCTCTGTCCTCGTAAACAATCAGTATCTAGTCCTCGTGTTTCATAACCAAAAAATTCACACGAAAGCGGGAAAGCCAATGACTGATTTTCTGAAGATTGCCGGTATCTTTGTCCTGATTGTGGTTCTGCTCCGCCGCAAAATCAGCCTGGCGGTGACGATGCTGGTGGCGGCGGTGGTGATGGGGCTCATCTTCGCCATCTCACCCCTGACCATTGCCGGGATTATGGTGCGCAGCAGCACGGCCTTTTCGACGGTCAACGTCGGCCTGGCACTGATACTCATCATGTTCCTCGAAAACATCATGCGCCGCAACGGAATGCTGCAGCGCATCGTGGATTCGCTCCGGGTGCTGGTGGGCGATTCGCGTCTGGTGATGTCGATCCTGCCGGCTTTGGTCGGACTGCTGCCTTCGGCCGGCGGCGCCGTCTTCTCCGCACCCCTGGTGGAAGAGGTCAGCCGGGACAGCACCCTCTCGCCGGAGCACAAGAGCTTCGTCAACTACTGGTACCGCCATGTGTGGGAGTACATCATGCCCTTGTTCCCGAGCATGATTTTGGCGGCGGAGATTTTGCAGGTGCCGATGTATAAGCTGATTGCGGTGCAGTTCCCGTTTTCGCTGTCTTCGATGCTGGTGGGGATTCCGGTCGCTTTCTGGCACGAGAAGCGCCAGACCCGCTCCGGGCCGGTAACCGGGCGCCTCCCGATGCTGCGGGTGTTCCTCCTGAGCCTGTCGCCGGTGATCCTGGTGATCTTTTTGGTGCTGGGGCTGAAGCTGGAGATATCCGTGGCGCTGACGCTGACCGTGGCCGGACTGTTGGTGTACTACCGCTACAGCCGGGAGCGCCTGACAACCCTGGTGCGGGAGTCGTTCGCCATGGATAAGGTGTTTATGGTAGTGGCGGTGATTATCTTTAAGGATATTCTCATGACGACCGGCGCGGTGGATACCCTGCCCCGGTTCTTTAGCGCTTTGGGCCTGCCGCCGGCCCTGGTGGTCATCGTCCTGCCGCTGATTGTGGGCATGGCCACGGGGATGTCGCAGGCCTTTGTGGCGGCTACCTTCCCGATCTTTTTGGGCCTGGGCGCCGGGGCCGGGGTGGACCTGCGGCTGGTGGCCTTAGGGTACGTCAGCGGCTTTGTCGGGGTGATGCTCTCGCCGGTGCATCTTTGCCTGATTTTGACGGTGCAGACGATGCAGGCGGATTTGGGGAAGGTGTACCGGATGGTGGTGGCGCCTGGTCTCGCGCAGATTACCCTGGCATGGCTGGCGTACTATTTACTGTAGAGCGGCGGCGCCGGGCGGCGAGGATGGTACTGCATCGGCAAAATATGCAGAAGGATAGCAGCGAAAGTGGGGGGATCAGGGTGGACGAGGCGGAAAAAGAGTGGGAAAGCATCTGGGTCGCGCCGGACCAGATTGCAGCGGACCTGGTAAAAGGGTTACTCGCGACGGCGTCCATCCCGGTGCAGACGGCCGGCGGGGCCCTGGGGCAGATCTACGGCGTGAGAGTGGGTCCGATGGCCGAGGTGGAACTGCTGGTGCCGGCGGAGCAGGCGGACCAGGCACGGGAAATCCTAAGCCAGGAGATGAGCGGGGAAGTATTGGTGAGCAAGGGGATCAGTTCCTTGGAGGGCGAAAAGGTTTGCCGCCAGATCGATGCCATGCGCGACGAAATCATCGCATTTTTGCAGGACCTGGTAAGGGCCGAGAGCATCAACCCGCCCGGGGATACCACCCGGCCGGCAGCGGTGATCCAAGAAAAATTCGCTTCCTGCGGGGTGGAGTGCGAGCTGGTGGCGGTGGATGGGAACAACCCCAGCGTCATCGCCCGGATCAACCCCGGGCAGAAGCCGGAACTGCTGTTTAACAGCCACATCGATACGGTCCTGGTGGGCGACCCGGCGCAGTGGCGGCACGACCCATTCGGCGGGGAGATCGTGGATGGCCGCCTGTACGGGCGGGGCGCGGCGGATGCCAAGGGTTCGGTCGCGGCGATGGTGATGGCGGCGAAAGCCCTGGTACTCAGCGGAGTGGAGCTCTCCGGGACGCTGGTGGTAAATCCGGTGAGCGACGAAGAAGTGGGCGGAGCCAAAGGGGCGCAGCACCTGCTGACCGCTGGGTACCTCGATCCGGACTACGCGGTCATCGGGGAGATCACGACCAACCGGGTGGCGGTGGCGGAAAAAGGGGCAATTTGGGTGACCCTGACCACTATCGGGCGGAGCGCCCACGCCAGCACGCCCTGGGACGGGATCAACGCGATTGACAAAATGATGACCGTGCTCGCGGGAGTGAAGCAAATGGCAGGCGAGCGGTTTGCCGGGCAGAAGCATCCTCTGACCCCACCGCCGTCGATGAACATCGGCACCATCCACGGCGGGGTGAAGACCAATATGGTGGCCGACCGCTGTGAAGTGGTGATTGACCTCCGGCCTATCCCGGGGATGGATGCCGGGGAACTGGCCCAGGCGGTCGAAGCAACGGTGGCCGCGCTTCGGGAGCAGGACCCGGACTTGCAGGTGCTGGTCGAGTCCCGAATCCTGGCGACCCCCTTTGAAACGGACCCGGAAGAACTGATCGTTCAATTTGTCCAGGCGGCCTGCAACACCATGGGGCTGCCGGAAGAAGTGGTGGGGTACCAGCAGGTGAGCGACGGGCGGTTTTTCGCCGACGCCGGCATCCCAACGGTGATATTGGGACCGGGCGGCGCGTCCGTGGCCCACACCCCAAACGAATCGATCGGCGTGGAGGAGATCATCCAGGCGACCAAGCTGTACGCATTGATTGCGCTAAATACCTTGAGCGGGCAGTAAAATTTGCCGGGGCGGGCGCCAAAAAGAGGGATAACCGTGGCCGGGAAGCGAATATTAACGCTGTTTGGCAGGCGTTGGGAAAAGCCGCTGGCGGGAGCCTGGGCGGTAAATAGGGAGCGGGAAGGAGCAAAGCCATGTTTGAGTTGAAAGGCGTTTATCCAGCCATGCTGACCCCGTTTGATGCGAACGGAAAAATCAACGGACCGGTGCTGCGGGATTTGGTGGACTTCTTTATCGACAAGGGGGTTGACGGTCTGTTCCCGGTGAGCAGCGTCGGGGAATTTGCCCACCTGACCTTAGACGAGCGGAAAGAAATGATCGATATCGTCGTGGACCAGGCCCGGGGGAGAGTACCGGTAACCCCGGGGGTGGGCGCGACCTATCCGGCGCACGTGATTGAGGTGGCCAAACACGCCCAGGACGTGGGCTGCGCCGCCGTGGTGATTTGCGCACCCTACTACTACCAGATCTCGCAGGGGATGGTGGAGAAGCACTTTAACACCATTGCTGACGCCCTCGATTTCCCGATTATTCTGTACAACATCCCGTCCTTTGCCAATGAGATCACCCCGGGCGTGATCGCCCGCTTGAGCGAGCGCCCAAACATCGTCGGCATCAAGGACAGCAGCGGCAACCTCACCAACATCACCCAGGTGATTGAGTTTGTCCAGAACTCCAAGGTCGATTTCTCGGTCTTCACCGGTTCCGAGCAGATTTTCTACCCGGTGCTTTGTGCCGGGGGCAAGGGCAGCATGACCGGTTCGGCTTCAGTAGTGCCGGAGCTGATCGTCAAGATTTATCAGAGCTTCATGGCTGGCGACCACGCGGCGGCGCGGCGCGCCCAGTTCCTGCTGCTGCCGCTGCTGCGGCTGATGCTGACGGTGCCCTTCCCGGTCGGGTTCAAAGCCGCCCTGGAGATGCGGGGCTTCCCGATGGGGCCGTTCATCCAGCCGCTGGCGGCCGGGGAGGAGAGCCACTACCATCGGGTGAAAGAGCAATTGAAGCACGGGATCGACATCATCGTCGAAGAATTAGGGCAGTTCTAAGGAAAGCAGCGGCCGGAAGCAATGGTTTCCGGCCGTCTTTTTTCCACGTGTCTGAGAGTGCAGTTTTTCTTAAATGAAGGAGGATGTCTATGACGCGAGGAAGTCTGCGGCGCAGCGAACTGGAATTGACCCGGGAAGAAACGCTGGCGATTTTAGCGCAAGGGGACATCGGGTTTTTGGGGACGGTTGGGGCCGACCAAATGCCCTATACCATCCCGGTCAATTACGCGATGGATGACGAATATCTGTATTTCCACAGCGCCGAAACCGGGCATAAGCTCGATAACATCAAGGCCAATCCGCAGGTGTGCTTCACCGTCGTCGGTGAGTACCAGGTGCTGGCGGCGAAGTTGTCGGCTTATTACCGCAGCGCCGTCGTGTTCGGCACGGCCGCGATCGTGGAGGACAATGCGGTCAAACGTCACGCATTGCAGTTATTGATGCAGAAATACTCCGCCGGCTACCAGTGTTCGACTCTGCAGAAGGAGCATATCGGCCCGGAGACGGCGGTGGTGGCGATTAAAATGGAGTTAGTTACCGGTAAACGCAGCCATGATGTACCGGATTAAAAGAGAAGATCGCTTGGCTGACCGGGAGGAAAGGCTGCAGGCGAACGTGGACGGCTGGTCATTTCCTCCGGGGTCTGGAGCGGGGATGCGGCCGGAGGTAATGCCGTTTTTGGTTGCCTACGGCGAGTTCGCCTACCTCTGCCCGGAGCAGTTCCACTTGGGCGGCGCGGCGGCCACGCGGGAGCTGGCGGCTTTGGCTCATTTACGCCCGGGGCAGAGAGTACTGGATGTGGCCTGCTTTCTGGGGGGTCCGGCCCGGTATCTGGCCCGGGAGTACGGCTGCCGGGTGACGGGCCTAGATATCAGCCGGGCAACGGTGGAGGGGGCGCGGAAGCTCACGGTGGCCGCAGGTTGCTCCGATATGGTGGACTTCGTTGTGGGGGACGCCGGCGCTCTCCCGTTTCCGGCCGCGAGCTTTGAGGTGGTCTGGGGGCAGGATTCGTGGCCCCACCAGGCGGGGATAATCCCCGAGGCGGCCAGGGTGTTGGTCCCGGGCGGGACGCTGGCCTGCACGAACAGCGTCCGCGGTCCGGTGCCGCCGGCTGGGGCGAAAGCCGGTTATGCTGCGTTCAGCGCCGGGGAGTACGCGCAGTCGCTCACCGATGCCGGATTAAGGATCGTCGTCCGGGAGGACATCACGGCGTATGCTTTGGCGTGCTGGGAGAGTCTGCTGGCTGCTCTGGAGGCGGAGATGGTCTATTACTCCCGCCTGTTGGGTGGGCGGTATGGGGCCGAGCACGGGAAACTAGAGCAGATTATCCGGGATTACCGGGAGGGGCGGCTGGGGCAGGTGCGCCTGGTGGCGGTGAAACCGGAATAAGGGGGGAGATGCTGTGCTGGCTAAAGCAGAAAACTTGGGACGCATCCTCGAACGGGGCCTTATCGCCGTCGTCCGGGCCCAGTCGGTGGAGCAGGCGATGCGGGTGGCGGAAGCCCTGCAAGCGGGCGGGATCGATTTAATGGAAATTACCCTGACGGTGCCTGGTGCGATCGAGGTCATTCGGGCGCTGACCGCAAAGTATTCAAGCGACGAAATGCTAGTGGGCGCCGGGACGGTGCTCGATGCGGAGACGGCGCGTCTGGCGATCCTGGCGGGGGCGGAGTTTATCGTGTCGCCCGCCCTCGATGAGGCGGTGGTGCGGACGGCGCATCGTTACCAGAAGCTGTGTCTGCCGGGGGCGATGACTGTGCGGGAAGTGATTGCGGCGATGGAAGCGGGGGCCGATATCGTCAAGCTGTTCCCCGGGGATGTGCTGGGACCGAAGGCGGTGAAAGCGATCTTGGGGCCTCTACCGTACGCGCCGCTCTGCCCCACCGGGGGCGTGAGCCTGGAGAACGTGGGGGATTGGTTTAAGGCGGGCGTCGTGGCGGTGGGGGTCGGCAGCGAACTGACGAAGCAAGCCGTTGCCAGCGGGGACTACAGTCTGGCGACGGAGGCGGCCAGGCGCTTGGTGGCGGCGGTGCGGGAGGCGCGGAGCGGGAAGAAGGAGGGATAAAATGTTTGACCTCGTGGGGTTTGGGGAAGTGATGCTGCGCCTGGCGGCGCCGGGATGCCAGAAGCTGGAGCAGGCGAACACCTTAGACATTTTCGTCGGGGGAACCGAGCTGAATGTGGCGATTGGAGCGGGAAGGTTGGGACTGAAGACGGCGTATGTGACCCGGCTGACCCAGAACTCACTCGGGCGGATGATCCACAATAAAATCCGGGAGCAGGGAGTGGATGCTTCCCGGATTATCTGGACGCCGGAAGATAGGGTCGGTCTGTATTTTACCGAAGCGGGTACCAATCCGCGGGGTGGGGACTTAATTTACGACCGGGCGAACTCAGCCGTCAGCCGGATTAATCCGGGGGAGGTGGACTGGCCGGGGGTCTTTGGATCGGCAAGACATTTCCACATCACCGGCATCACCCCGGCCCTCAGCCCGAGTGCAGCGGCGGTGACCAAAGAGGCGATGCTGGCGGCCAAAGCGGGGGGTCGGACGGTGAGTCTTGATGTCAACTACCGGGCCAAACTTTGGTCGGAGGCGGAGGCCAGCGCTTGCCTGACCCCGCTGATGCCGCTGGTGGACATCCTGTTCACTTCCGTAGGTGAGGCAAAGAGCGTCTTTGGGGTCAGCGGCGGGGATGCGGCAGAGACGGCAAAGCGCATTGAGGATAAGTTCGGCATTCCCACGATTGGCATGATGACCTCCGGGCGGCATTCGGTGCTGCGGATAACCTGGAAAGCGATTGCTTACCACAAGGGGCAGGTGTACGAGGATATCCCAATCGAAGTGGAAATCGCCGACCGGATCGGCGGGGGCGACGCCTTTGCGGCCGGGTTTCTGTACGCCTGGCTGACCCAGGGCGGCGACGTCGCGACCGCGCTCCGCTACGGCAACGCCAACGCGGCGCTGAAGTACACCACGCCGGGGGATTTCAGCTGGAGCACGCTTGATGAGGTGGAAGGGATGATTAAGGGCAAGGGTGGGCTCGCGATGAAACGATAGGCTAGACAGCGGTAAATGCGGGGAGCGGGAGATGAACTCCCGCTCCCGCTGCGATGCGTGTGGATAGTTTTCAGTTTCTTTTAGTGCCAATGGTTAGTCAATGTTGGCCGTTCCGGCTTTTAGTAAGCAATGATGACTGGGAAAACGGCGAGCATCCTGGCAGCGGGTTCCGTCCTGGCTCGTCTTACTTAGCGAAAGCCTTGGAGCCGGCGGACATGGCGCCCATGCCGGCGATGTAGTAGACGATGCGCAGGGTTTCGGTGATTTCGGCTTCGGTCGCGCCCTGGCGGCGGGCGGCGGCGGCGAGACCCTGGACGCCGCCTTCGGCGCCGAGCACGGCGTCTAAGGCCATGGCGATGAGGGTCTTGGTTTTGGCATCGAGAGCGCCGGGGCCCATGGCGTACTCCCGCAGGTCGCCGATCATCTCGACCAGGCGCAGATCCGAGGCGGCAAAGGGCTCCACGAAGGCAGGTACCGGTTTACTCATTGTTTCCCCTCCTTAGACTTAGTCAGGAACATTTTACCATAGAGCAGGGTTTAATGAAAGACGGCGGTACCAAGGATAACTCCGGTGCTTGCCGGTCGGCTGGGTGAAGGATAAGCAGCCATGCAAAGAGAATAACTAGGGATAACGACGAAGATCAGATCCACCTGGACGGCAGCGGGTGACCGGCGGCGACGGCGGGTTTTCATCGGAGGAAAAGGGAGGTATGACCATGCAGGCAGATAACCAGGACCGGCTTTTATCTTTGATCGATGAAGCTGAATTGGTGGAACTGACCCGGGCGCTGGTGCGGATACCGAGCGTCTACCGGCACAATGTGCCGGGGGCCAACGAGGGCGAGGTAGCGCTGGCGGTGGCGGCGAAGCTGCGGGAGATTGGGATGACGGTATCGGTGGAGGAAGTGGAACCCGGGCGGCCTAACGTCATCGGCGTCTATGATTTCGGCGTTCCCGGACCCTGCCTCTTGCTGGAAGGCCACACCGACGTAGTCAAGGAAGGGGAGCGGAGCGAATGGTCGCAGGATCCGTTCGGGGCCGAGGTGGTGGGCCGGCGGATTTACGGCCGGGGAAGCGCGGATATGAAGGGCGGGCTCTCGGCGGCGATCGTGGCGGCGCAGGCCCTGATCCAATCAAAACTGCCGCTGAAGGGTAGGCTGATGGTGGCCGCCCTGATGGACGAAGAAGAAATGATGGTGGGGGCGAAGCATTTTGCCACCTCCCATTGGGCGAAAACGATTGATGCCGGAATCATCTGCGAGCCGGAAGACAACCAGATCTGCGCCGTTCAGAAGGGCGGGATGCTGGCGGAGATTCACTTTAGCGGCAAGATGGCCCACGGCTGTATGCCTTACGCCGGGATCAATCCGATCCAGGCGATGGCGGCGACGGTATTGGAACTCGCCAAACTGGAGGAAAAATATATTGCGGTGCACGGCGAAAATCCGTATGTCGGTTTCCCCAGCATTACGCCGACCATTCTCCAGTCGCCCAGCCGGAGCGAACCGCATATCAACATGATCCCGGCGGAGGGTCTGATCGCGCTGGACATCCGGACCATCCCCGGTCAGGACCAGGACGAAATCGAGCGGGATATGGAGGCAATTCTGACCCGCCTCGCGGCCGGCAATCCGGCCTTTAGCGCCACGCTGAAGGTAATGGAGAAGCGCCCCTGCACCGATACCTCCCTGGAGGAACCGGTGATTCGCGCTCTGGAGCAGGCGATCCGGGCGGTGACCGGGCGGGAGCCGGAGTACAATGGGGTGCCGGGCCTGACCGACGGCAGTTTTTTGGCGAACTTAGCCGGGGTGCCGGTGGTGACCATCGGCCCGGGCGGGCGGGAGATACCGCATCAGGCGGACGAGTTTGTGGAGATCGATCAGTTGGTGGAAGCCGCCCGGATTTACGCCGTGGCCGGCATGATCTTTTTAGGATAAGCCGATTGTTGGTCAATGAGGGGTGGAAGGGATGGACCGTGCCCAGTTAACCGAGAAAATTCTGGCGCACCCGCAGTACCGGGGGCAGATTGTCCATGTCGAGCACCTTCCGCCCCAGGCGCCGGTGTA
>CAZHIT010000029.1:0-1942 GCA_964533125.1 uncultured Candidatus Sumerlaeota bacterium | reverse complement strand
GGCGGCGCCGCTCCACCCGCATTTGATGGATTATCTGAGCGAGCGGGGTATCCGCCGCCTGTACAGCCACCAGACGGCGGCGATCGACGCGGTGCGAGCGGGCGAGAATGTGGTGACCGTGACGCCCACCGCTTCCGGGAAAACGATGTGCTACAACCTGCCGGTGCTGGATAGCCTGCTTTCGCGGCCGGAAGAGCGGGCGCTGTATATCTTCCCGACCAAGGCGCTGAGCCAGGACCAGTACGATACCATAAACGGCTTTGCCACCCCGGTGCCGGTAGCGGTCTACGACGGGGATACTCCGGATGACGTCAAGGTAATGCTGCGGGAGAGCGCGCGGCTAATGATCACCAATCCGGATATGCTGCATCTGGGCATACTCGCAAACCACCTGAAATGGCATAATTTCTTTGCTAACCTCCGGTATGTGGTGATAGACGAAATCCACTCGTACCGGGGCGTGTTCGGTACCCACGTCGCCCACATTATCCGCCGCCTGCGGCGCATCTGCCGGCATTACGGCGCGAACCCGGTGTTTATCCTCTGTTCGGCCACCATCGCCAACCCGGGCGAGCACGCCAGCCGTCTGACCGGTTTGCCGGTGACGGTGATTGACCAGAACGGGGCGCCACAGGGGGCGCGGCGGTTTATGTTGTGGAAACAGCCGGAGAAAGTCAGTCTGGTGCGGGAAGTGGCCTGGCTGTTTGCGGCCGTGCTGAGAGGCCGGGCGCGGGGCATTGCGTTTTCCCGGGCCAGGCAGTCGACGGAGCGGATATTGCGCCTGACCCGGCGGGAACTGGATGGCTCGGAGTTGGCCGCGAAGGTGTTGTCGTACCGGGGCGGGTATCTGGCGCGGGAGCGGCGGGAGATCGAGGACGCTTTGTTTCACGGTCAGGCGAGCGGGGTCATCTCGACCAATGCCCTGGAACTGGGGATCGATGTGGGCGATTTGGATGTCTGCTTGATTGCGGGCTTTCCGGGCACCATCGCGTCCACCTGGCAGCAGGCCGGCCGGGTGGGGCGGCGGCAGAAGGATTCGTTGATTATCTTCATCGCCGTCGCGAACCCCCTGGACCAGTATTTTATCCGGCATACGGCCGCGCTGTTCAGCAAACCGACGGAAGAAGCTCTGGTGGACCCGGATAACCCGTATATTTTGCTGAGCCATGCGCTGTGCCTGACCCACGAACTGCCGGTGACGGAAGAAGACCTGGCCCTCTGGGGCGATAATCTGCCGGATTTGCTGCGGCTGCTGGAAGAAGACGGACTCGCGACCCGGGTGGATGGGAAATACTACTACACGGGGCAGGGCTATCCGGCGGAGCGGGTGAATATCCGGACCGCTTCGGCGGAAACTTACCATCTGCGGGACGCCGGCGACAACAACCGGCTGATTGGGGTGGTCGACGGCAGCGCGGCGTATTCGGAGGTGCACCCAGGGGCGGTGTATATGCACCAGGGGGAGACGTATGTGGTCAAATCCCTGGATCAGGAGAAGACGACTGCTTTCTTAGATAAGCTGGAGGTGGATTATTACACCGTCGTCAAGCGCGACAAGACGACGGAGATATTGGGGACCCGCCAGGAAAAGGAGCTGTACGGGCATACGGTCGGCTTCGGCGATTTGAAGGTTACCACCCGGGTGACCGGCTATGTGAAAAAGCACGAGCTGACCGGCCAGGTGATAGGCAGCGGCAACCTGACTTTGCCCGAGCAGACCCTGGAGACGACGGGGATGTGGCTTACGGTGAGCGAGGCGGTGGAAGACCGGGTTAAGGCCAGCGGCAAGAGCCTGATGGGCGGCTTGCACGCGATTGAGCACGCCGCCATCGGTCTGTTGCCGCTCTTCGCCATGTGTGACCGCAACGACGTGGGCGGCCTCTCGACGGTCGGTCATGCCCAGACCGGCCGGCCGACGATCTTCATCCACGATGCCTATCAC
>CAZHIT010000028.1:673-15927 GCA_964533125.1 uncultured Candidatus Sumerlaeota bacterium | reverse complement strand
CTATCGGTGCCGGACGGAATCGCGCACTTTTTGGAGCACAAGATGTTTGAAAAAGAGGACGGGGTGGTGTTTGACCGCTTCTCCGAACTGGGGACCTACGTTAATGCCTACACCAACGCGGTCTCTACCGCTTACCTGTGCTCCTGCACCTTCAACTTTACGCCCAGTTTGGATTTGCTGCTGGATTTTGTGCAGGAGCCGTATTTCAGCGATGCCACGGTGGAAAAAGAGAAGGGAATCATCGAGCAGGAAATAAGGATGTACGACGATAACCCCCACTGGAAGGTTTATTTTAACCTCCTGGAGGCGATGTACCAAAACCACCCGGTGCGGATTAATGTCGCCGGGACGGCTGGGTCGGTGCGGCAAATCACGAAGGAGATGCTGTACAGCTGCTATGAGACCTTCTACCATCCGAGCAATATGGCGGCCTTCGTCGTGGGGGACGTGGAGCCGGAGGCAGTGATTGACCAGATCCGGAGGAACTGCGGCCGCCGGGGGTATGCGCCTCAGGCGCCTATCCAGCGGCTGTTCCCGGCCGAGCCCGCCGGCATTAACCAGGCCGAGATAGTGACGGTAGCCCCGGTGCCCCGGCCGATCTTCTTTTTCGGGTTTAAGGAGACTGACCCCAGCCAGGAGCCAAAAGTGCTTATCCACCGGGAGCTGACGACCAAGATATTGCTGGAAATGGTCTTCGGACGCGGCTCCAACCTGTTTTGCGGGCTGTACCGGCAGGGGCTGCTGGATGACGAGTTCGTCCGGGATTACGAAGCGCACGCCAATTACGGGTATACACTGATTGGCGGCGAGAGCGAACGGCCGGAAGCGGTGCGGGAGGAGATTCTGGCGGCATTGGGCCGGGCGGCTAAGGTGGGTCTCCCGCGCGAAGATTTTAATATCGCCAAGCGGAAGCTGCTGGGCGGGGTCGTGAAGACTTACGATTCGGTCGAAAAGCTGATTATGGAAATGGTACGGACCTACCACCAGGGCGTGAGTTATCCGGATTTGCTGCGGGCGCTGGAGTCGGTTCAGCTGGAAGAGGTGGAAGCCCGCCTGCAGGAGCATCTGACGGAGGGTAAATTCGCCGCCTCCATCGTCCGGCCGGCCGGGGCGTAAGCTTCTTCCCCGGGTTGGCGTTTGACTGGCGCGGAGGGCTGATCCGGAGGAAGCCGGGGCAACGCCCATTTCCAAAACCGGTGCAAGTGCGTTATAACCGATCCGCCGCAGCCGGAAATTATGGTTGCGGCGCGATTTTTGGGGATCATCCCGTCCGATTCCCGAGAATCACCCACTCTTTTCTTCCGGTTTTGGGCCGGCTGTGATATAATGAGAGAAAATTGGTAAAAGCTTAAGGAGAGTGGTTTGGTTGGAACCTGGGGACCCTTGGCTTACAGGAGCAATATTCGTCCTGCTGTTGGCGTCGGCTTTTTTTTCGGCTGCCGAAACAGCTCTTATGGCCTTAAACCGGATCCGCCTGAAGATGCTGGTGGAGGAAGAAGACCCACGGGCAATGGCCGCGGATAATCTGCTGCAGAATCCGAACCGCCTGCAGGGGACGATTCTGGTCGGCAATAACCTGGCCAATATTCTGGCGGTAGCGGCCGGGGCGGCGCTGGCGCTGGGGCATTTCGGCGCGGACATCGGTTTGGGGCTGGCTGCCGTGGGATCGATGCTCCTGATTCTTATCCT
This sequence comes from uncultured Candidatus Sumerlaeota bacterium, assembly GCA_964533125.1. Lineage (GTDB taxonomy): Bacteria > Bacillota > SLNR01 > SLNR01 > JBMNPB01 > CAZHIT01. The sequence continues at coordinate 14,238 of CAZHIT010000028.1, read as the reverse complement.
GGGGGAGATTGCCCCCAAAGTCTACGCCGCATCCAATGCGGAGCGGGTTGCTTTGGCGGCCGCGCGGCCGCTGGCGGTACTGGTGAACCTGCTTTATCCCTTAGTCCAGATTTACACCCTGTTCTCGGTTGGCCTGGTCCGCTTGTTCGGCGGCAAGGTCTCGGTGACCGACCCCTACCAGCCGGAAGATGAGCTGCGGGCGATGGTGAGCGCCGGGCAGCAGGATGGGCATCTGGAAACCGATGAGAAAGAAATGATTGATAATATATTCGAGTTTGGCGATACCTTCGTCCGGGACGTGATGGTGCCGCGGACGGATATTATCAGCGTGGGCGCCGACATCAGTTTTCCGGCGCTGACGGAGTTAATTCGCGAACAGCAGTTTTCCCGGGTACCGGTGTACGAGGGCACGATTGACAATATCGTGGGGATTATCTACGTCAAGGACCTGTTCGTGCTGGGCGCGACACCGCTGAGTCACTTTTTGGTGACGGAGCATATGCGGGAAGCGTACTTCGTTCCGGAAATGAAGCGGATTGACGGACTGTTTAAAGAAATGCGGGAGAACAAGGTCCATATGGCCGTAGTCTTAGACGAGTACGGCGGGACCGCGGGCATCGTGACCATCGAGGACCTGGTGGAAGAGATCGTGGGCGAAATCTCGGATGAGTACGATCTGGAGCAGGATCCGCTGGTGGAAACGGTGGACGAGCGAACCTATTTAGTGGACGCCGGGCTGCGGATAGAAGAGGTAAACGACCTGCTGGGGGTGAACCTGCCCAACCACGACATCGAGACCATCGGCGGGTTCGTGCTCAGCCGGCTGGAGCGGATACCGGACGCCGGGGATATCGTGGAGTGGGAAGGTTACCAGATCGAGATTCTGGCCATGGAAGGCCGGCGGATGACCCGCCTGCGCCTGACCCGGCCGGAGGTTATGGTCAGTTAACCGGCGGGGATAAGGTTGGCGGAGGAGGGTTTTCGTGCGGGTAAAAATGCTGGGGACCGGCCAGGACGGCGGGGTGCCCCATGTCGCTTGTTATTGCCCGACCTGTAATTACGCCCGGAAGCATCCGGCGGCGGCGCGAAGCGGACCATCGATTGGCGTTTATGATCCGGCGGACGGCAGCGCCTGGATGGTGGACGCCTCACCCGATTTCCGGCTCCAGCTGGATGCGATGCGGGAAGCCACGGTTGGGGTGCGCCCGGAGGGAAAGTTTCCGCTTGACGGGATTATTCTGACCCACGGGCATTTCGGCCATTACTGGGGGCTGGGGTACCTGGGTAAGGAAGCCTGTTCCCCGAAAGAACTGCCGGTATACTGCACGACGAGTATGGCGGATTACTTGCGGCAGAACCGGCCCTTCGCGGACCTTTTGGCGCGGAAGAACATCGTGATTACCGAGGTGGCCGGGAACACGCCGGTGATCATGCCGAACGGCTTGAAGGTGACGCCGATGACGGTACCCCACCGGCAGGATGTGACGGATACCGTAGGTTACGTGCTCACCGGGCCGGAGAAGACACTGCTGTACATCCCGGATATGGATGATTATACCGACGCGATTTTGGCGGCGGTGGCGGCGGCGGATATCGCGGTCCTGGACGGGTGCTTTTATTCCGGGCAGGAACTGCCGAACCGGAATTTAAAAGAAATCCCTCATCCCTTCATTCCGTACAGCATGGACCGGCTGGCGGACCTGGCGGGGAAAACGGAGATTTGGTTTACGCATTTTAACCACTCGAACTTCGTTCTCCGCGCGGATGGGCAGGCCCGGGACGAGGTACTGTCGCGAGGGTTTTATCTCGCGGCCGACGGGGATACCTTTACGATCTGAGCAGATGCGGGGCTGTGGCGCCGGGTCATCCTAGGGTTAGCCCGGGAGTTGACCTGGCATTTTCTTGGGAAAGAGGGTATGCCCGATGCTGTCTGAGGCAGAAATGACGCGCTACCGCCGGCAAATTGGCCTGGCGGAGATCGGTACCGCCGGGCAGGAGAAGCTGAAAGCGGCCCGGGTGCTGGTGGTGGGGGCCGGGGGCCTGGGGTCACCCGTAGCGCTGTACCTCGCGGCGGCGGGAGTGGGGCACCTGGGGCTCGCGGATGCGGATGAGGTGGAACTGACGAACTTAAACCGGCAGATATTGCATTTTACTCCGGATATCGGCCGGCGCAAGGTCGATTCGGCGCGGGAAAAACTGGCGGCGCTGAATCCGGCGATAACGGTGGAGACTTTGGATCTCCGTCTGACGGAGGAGAATGTCGGGGATACCGTCGCCGGGTACGGGGTCGTGGTTGGCTGTGTCGATAACCTCCCGACGCGGTATCTGGTTAATCGGACCTGTGCGGAGAGCGGCAAAGCGTACGTCGAAGGCGGGGTAAACGGCTTTACCGGGATGGTGATGACCGTGTTGCCCGGGCAGGGACCATGTTACGAGTGCCTTTTCCCGGCGGCGGCAGGTAAGGCGCACCAGGCGAAAGCGGAACCAGGAGTGATCGGCGCGGCGGCCGGCTTGGTGGGTACCCTGCAAGCGATTGAGATCATCAAAGTCATCCTCGGTATCGGGCAGCCGCTCAGCGGCCGGTTGTTAGTGATTGACACCCTGCGCGGGAGCTTCAGCGAAGTTAAAGTTAAGAGGGATCCCGGCTGCCCGGTGTGCGGATCGCTCTGACCGGGGAGCAGAGAAGGAGAAATTGAGGGAAGCACTCAGGTGACTGAATGCTTCCCTTTTTGATTACCCTTTGATTTTTCCGTCTTTCTTGACCATTTCTTTTTCGGCGTAGTTGATCATTTTCTTGGTCATATTTCCGCCGACCTTGCCGACTTCCTGGGTGGTCATGTTTTCCCAGCCGTGTTCCTTGACTTCTTTGTCCAGATGGAGTTCCTCGGCGACTTCCATCTTCAGTTTGGCCAACTGCTTACCGACCGGAGCCGAATCGCCCTTTTTGTCGTTGTTCTTGCCCGGCATTTTATCCCTCCTCGCTTGGCAGTATACCCATAGTATTGGCCAATGCAAGAGGATTATGCCAGAAATTGTCCGCAGTCTTAGCCGCACGGAGGGGCTAGAGCAGGCGGCCGACGATGTTCTTGAGGTTATCACGCAGCAGCAGCCAGATGATGCCGGCGACCGGGATGGAAAAGAACATGCCGGCGATGCCGAAGAACTTGCCCCCGATGAGGGCGGCCAGAATCATGGTGAGAGGGTGCAGGCCGACGCTGCTTTCCATCACGTAGGGGCGGATGATGTAGCCTTCGATTTGCTGCAGGATGATGTTGGCGATGATCACGGTGATGGCCAGGTTGGTGGAGGTAAAGACGGCGATCCCGACGGCGGGAACGGCGGCGACGATGGGGCCGATGTAGGGGACGATATTGAGGATCCCGGCGATCATCCCCAGGACGAAGGCGAAACGGACCTGGAGCAGGAGATATATGGCCGTGGTCATGGCGGCCAGGATGAGGCTGACCATGAGCTGACCCTGGAAGAAGCTTCGGAAGATCCGGTTGCTGCCGTTGATATATTTTCGGATTTGGCCGACATGTTCGGCGGGGAGGAGGTTATAGAAGGCGTTGCTGATTTTCCCGGAGTCCTTCAGCAGATAGAAGGAGAAAATGGGCGCGATAATCAGTTGGAGGAGGTTGCGGAAGAGACCAAAAAAGCTGTTTACCATCCGGTCGACGAAGGTGAGGGAAAAGTCTTCGGCGGCGGTGATCTTCTGGTCTAAAACGGTGCGCAGGCCGGTGGGCAAATCGATCTGGCTGTAGCGGGCTTCAGCGTAATTGAGGTAGGCCTGGACTTGGGCCGAATATTCGGGCAGGGCGTCGGTGAACCGGTACAACTGGGAGAGAATGATCGGCACCAGGAAAAACAGGGTGAGGCCAATGACACCTAAAACGATCAGGTAGACCAGGATGATCGCCCAGACGCGGGGGATTTTGCGGCGGCTGAAGTACTCTACCGGGGGGAGAAGAAAATAGCTGAGGAAGGCGGCCAGCACAAAGGGGGTCAGCAGGTCGTAGATCCGCCAGATGAAGAAGGCGACCGCCATAAAGGCGATAACCTTGCTGATATTGATCTTATAGTCGTTCTTCGCGGCGGCGGGGTCCAGCTTAACCGCAACATCTTTAGCCGGCTTGGCTTCCGCCGCCGGCTTGGGTACCGCTTCCTGGGTTTGCTCCTGTATGGTTTCGTCCAATCCCACCAACTCCAGTTTGTGATGCTGCCCAACCTGATCCGCATTTGTACCCGGCCGTCCCGGGGTTGCTGCGGTCGGTTGCGGCGAAAAGCTTCCATAAGTTTATTTCGCTGCCCTGCAGCGCATTCCCTCCCGGATAGCTGGGATTATTCTGCCCATTTCGCCCGGATTAGGCGCAGATATCTCCGGGAGAGTGAAGGGCAGAGGGGAGCGCTGCCGCTTTGGAAACAGGGATTGTGTTGGGCCGGGCTGCCGTGGGGGCGGTTTTCTTGTTAGCGCCTAGCGTAGAAGCCGGGCGGCGGGAATAGATTTTATTGGACAGCGCGGGCGGGCTGACCGATAATTCTGATTTGGCGGGCTGGGGCGCGGGTCCGACCGGGCGAATAGGGAAAGTATGGATAATATTAGGAATATATGGTACAATAACCAAAAGGGGGTAGCAGCGTGCACACTAACTCCAAGTCCGGTAAGCTGTTTTTTGCCTGTTTGGTGTTAACCCTGCTGTTGGGTTTTACTATGCCGCTCGCAGCCAGCGGGACCATCCGGGTGATCATCCGCGGCCAACCGCTCCCGGTGACCACGTCGGTGCGGGTGAGCGGCGGGACGACCTGGATTCCCCTGCGGGAGTTTGCCGAGCAGACCGGGGGCGTGGTTACCTGGGCGGAGGAGCAGCAGGAAGTGAGGATCCGGCTGGGTGAGACCGAGGTGCGCCTGCGGGCTGGTCAGCCGAAGGTGACGGTTAACGGGGCCGGACTGAGCCTGTCCCAGCCGCCGCAGCTCTTGGCCGGCCGCCTGTACATTCCGCTGCGGGCGTTCAGCCAGATTATCGGCGAGCCGGTGTACTGGGATGAACCGACGCAGACAGTAATTGTCGGGGCCCGGCTAAACGAAGCAGCGGGGCCGGATGCGGCGCTGTTCTCCGTTTTCCGCGATTTGTACCAGGCCCTGCCCGGTATCTTTAAGCTCTCATCGCCGGCGGAGATAAGACAAGCGCTGTCGGCTTACTACGCCGGGGACCTCCTGGAGCAGACCGGGCGGGAAATCTGGGCCTATGTGCAGGGGGGAGCGACCGACTACGGGGTGTTTGCCTATGCGGGCGGGGAAGTGGTTCAGAAAAACCCGCTGACGGCGACGGTGCGCATCGGCTACACCTACACTTATTTGGGAGCGCCGCCGGAGGAAGGTTACGTAACGGCTGGCTTGGAGGCGAGTCCGGGAGGCTGGCGGATCATTCAGGAAGTCTACCATTAGGGGCTACGGCGGACCGGGGAAGGCCTGTCCCGGTGGAAAATTTACCACCCTAGGGGCGGGACAGTCGAAATTCCGCTCTCCTTCAAGTATAATGGATTTATTGGGCTAAACGATTAAGCACAGGAGGGGTACCGTTGCAGAGTATTACGGTGGTGTTTGACGCGCAGAAGTATTCGGTGCAGGATATGGCGCGGATGGAAGAGGAGATCTGGACCGGACTGAAGCTGTCGGGCGAACTGAACCGCGCGAAGCGGGACGGCAACTGGCTTCTGCACTATACCTGCGAAAAAGACATCAAAGAAGACAGTCTGAAGAAAATCCCGGCCCTGGAGCTGGCGCAGGAGGTGCGGATGCGGGATTTGACGGAGGCCGGGCGGAGCCGGAAGAAGGCCAAGGAGAGCGATGCGGCGGCGGATTTTGCCATGGACGAACCGGCCGGGGAGGAAGACGAGGACTAAGGGACGGGAATAATCACGGCGGGGGGCGGCCCGACCCGGATGATGGATTCAAGCGCCTGGTAGGTATCGACCGAGAGCAGAGTACGGGAGATTTCTTTCCCGTCTTTTTTTCTGACCTTCCAGGTTTTGACCTGGTAACCCCGCTTGCCGGTTTGCACCACCACCTGCTCCGCCGGGGGCAGCAGCGGGTCTTCGATGTATTTGGTTGCCGGTTCGATGGTCTTAAGGGTGGCTTGCTCGAAAACCACGGTCCCGGCCTCCGGTTCTGGTCCGAAGATGTGGACGGTAAGTTTTCCGGCCGCGGCGCTGGCCAGCACCAGCAGGTAGGCGGAGGTGGGGTTAGAAAAGCGCAGGTCGGCGATGCCCTCGGAGACGGTGGCGTCCCGGCCCGGGGGGACATAGGGCACGGTCATGCTGTGCGGGTGCCGTTCGAGCACCGGCAGGTCGGCCAGGACGGCGGCGTTGTACAGGGTGCTGCTGACCTGGCAGACGCCGCCGCCGATGCCGAGGACGATTTTCCCCTGCAGGTAGATGGGCGCTTCCCGGTACTGGTCGGCGTTAGCGGTGCGGTCGGTGACCAGGTTATAGGAGAAGGTGGCGCCGGGCGGAAGCCAGTATTCCTGCAGGGCGGCGATGCCGGTACGGAGGTTGCGGCTGCGGTTAATGTTCCCTTCGTCAAAGGCGGTCGTGTATTGACTGAGCAGGCGGTTAGCCCCCCGCTGTTCGATTTCAGCGGCGGTTACCCGGGGCGGGAGAGAAATGAATGGCAGAGTAAGGCGATGCTCCCCATCGGAAAGGACGATGGCCTGGGCCGCCGTCTGCAGGGCCGCGAGATCAAGGTCCTGCCCCCAGGTCTCCGGCACTGTCTCCAGGGTATTGTTGGAGCGAAGCTGGATGCGGGCTTCCCGCGGTTCGCGCCGGGCGGCCTGACGCAGATCAGTCAGAGTGGCGGCGAAAGCATCTGGGTCCACCTGGGGGACGAGGGGGAGGTCGGTCCGTCGGTAGCGGAAGTTCCACCGCATTTGGCGGGTCAGGTCGAGGCCTTCACGGACGGCGCCGGCGCAGTCCAGGCTGAATCCCGCGGTGTTGGGGTAGATGGTCGTCTCCCCGGTGGGACCGGACAGGTACAGCGGGGCGGCGAGGCGCCAGGTAAGTTCAGCGCTGAGGTGGTTTTCGGCCTGAGCCGGAGTCAGCCCACCTACCGGGATACTACCGATATACAGGTTTTTACGCAGGCGTGGTTCCCGGCCGATCCAGACGATCAGTCCGGCCAGGAGGAGAAGCAGACTGGCGGCCAGCAGCAGAGCGGACCACAACCGCGGCAAGCGTACCCGTGGCAGCATCGCTAATCCTCCTTATCCCAGCCGGCTTAAACCTGTCTTTATTACCCTATGCGGCGCGGGGGGCGATTATTAGCCCCAGCATAGATTTGGACTGAGAGGTGCACAATCTTACTGTCCGGATCTGGCCGATAAGGAGGATGAGCATGAACCGGGAGCAAAGGATGAGCGAAATCGTGACCTTTGTGGGCAGGCACCAGGAATCGCAGGCGACCCGCTCCATTTGCCGGCGCCTGCTGCCGGAGTACGACGGCAAAATCGACGGCAGCACCCTGTTATCGCTGCAGCAGAATCTGCTGCAGGTGGATGACCAGGCGGTCGAATCCTGCTACGATCTGGTGCGATAGAGACCCCGGGCGGGGGAAGCTTGAGTCAGCGCCGCGGCCGGTGGTATAATGGGGGAGGAGCGGAGGTGGCGGTGGATGGATTATGCCCGGCGGTTAGAGGAGTTGGACGACCGCAAGCTGCGGGAGGAGTACGACCGGGCTAAAGACCGGCTGTTCCGCGGCTTTCGCTACGGGTTGGGAAGCAAAAGCGAGGCGGAGATGAAGGCAGAAATAGCGGCGTTGGAGGCGGAGTTGCTCCGGCGCCGGAGGACTTAAACGACGGTCAGCCGGCGCGGAGCGCCGTTTTTTTCTGGGTGCGAACTGAACCGGCTGGCAGGTTATGACCGGCTGGCAGCGAATGTATACTGATAGGTTAGGCCGAAAGGCAATGGGGGGGAGGGATGAAGATGGCAGTGTGGGTCTGCACCGCCTGCGGCGCTTCCAAGGAAGGCCGCTGCAAACCGAAAAAATGCGCAGCCTGCGGCGGAGGTTCCTTCGAAAAAGACCAGGGACAGGAAGGCAAAAAAGAGTAAGTGAATGACCCAGGCCCGGCGGGATACACTTGCCCGCCGGGCTTGGGATTGGATAAGGAGAGATAAGGCGTGCGCAAGTCTTTATTAGGCAAGACCGGGCTGGAGGTTACCGAACTGTGCTTTGGGGCGCTGCCCATGGGCCCGCTCCAGGCGAAGATGGCGCCTGCGGATGCGGTGGAACTGCTGTCGGCCGCGATTGATGCTGGGATCAACTTCTTCGATACGGCGGAGCTGTACGGCACCCAGACCTACTTAGGGCAGGCGATCCGCGCCCGGCGGGATAAGGTGGTTATTGCCACCAAGTCCGTGGCCGCCACCTACGAAGAAATGGAAAAGAGCGTCCACCGGTCCCTGGCGGAACTCGGGGTGGAGACCATCGACGTCTACCACCTGCACGCCGCCCGGGTGACGGCCGCGGTCTTTGCGGAGCGGGCCGGAGCTTTGCAGTGTCTGTGTGACTACCGGCGGAAAGGGATCATCCGGGCGGTGGGCATCTCGACGCACGCCATCGAGGTGGTGCGGGCGGCGGCCGGCCGGGAAGAAATCGATGTGGTTTTCCCGCTGATTAACCGGACCGGGCTGGGGATTATTGACGGCACCGCCGCCGCCATGGTGGAGGCGATTGGGCTTGTGGTCGCGGCCGGCAAAGGGGTTTACGCTATGAAGGCGCTGGCCGGCGGGCACTTAATCGATAACCCCGGCGAAGCCTTTGCCTTCGTGCGGGCGATCCCTGGGGTGCAGTCCCTGGCGGTGGGGATGCTCAACCACCACGAACTGGCGATGAACCTGCGGCTGTTCCGGGGCGAAGCGGTGCCGCCGGAACTGCTGGCGCTGACCGGTAAAAAACAGAAGCATTTGCTGGTTTCCCATTTCTGCGTCGGCTGCGGCAGCTGCGTGGCGGCCTGCCCGAACCAGGCGCTAACGCTGCAAAGCGGCAAGGCGGTGGTCGATCCGACCAAGTGCCTGCTCTGCGGTTATTGCAGTCCGCACTGCCCGCAGTTTGCGATTCGCCTGGTTTAGCTCTATCTGCGGGCGGCCGAAGCTCCATATTAGACGCTGGTTTGGGCAAAGAAACAGGCTGGGGGAAAGGGACCTTCGTTTTCGTGGGTGATGAACCCAGGCAAATGAAGGTCCCTGTCACAGGCGAGGGGCGGGCGTCTGGTTCGCCGCCTCCTCCCGCAAAGAGCCATTCCCGCTGGGCTGCCTGACCGCCGGGCGGGCAAAATAACCCGACCGCCTGCCGGGTTGACGCCGCGAGCACAATTTGTCATAATTAAACCAATGGTGCACGCAGCCGGCGAGAAAGGGGTATCGGCGTGACGCGCTTCGATAAAATGTTGATCGGGTTGTTGTTATTCGTCGGTATCGCGGGTTACGCCGGGGTGCGGTGGTTCTTCGGGCAGCAGCCGGCCGGGTTGATCGTGACCCGGGCGAACGGTAAGGTGACCTCGACCACGTCGGCCTTACCGACGGGAAAGAGCCAGCTCATCGCCGTTAGCGGGCCGCTGGGAGAGAGCCAGGTTGAAATTGACGGCGGCCGTGTGCACATGCTGAACTCACCCTGCCCGGATAAAACCTGCGTTAAAATGGGGTGGATCGAGCGGTCGGGGCAAACGGTGATCTGTATCCCCAACCAGGTGATTATCGCGATCGAAAGCCCAACCGGAGATGAGTTTGACGGCATCAGCCAATGAGGCCGGGCGGAGGCGGGAAATGAGTAAAACAAGAAAACTGGTGTATCTGGCGGTGCTGCTGTCGATTGCGATTATGCTGCACGTGTTCGAAGGCTACCTGCCCAATCCGTTTCTGTTCCCGGGGGCGAAGTTGGGTTTGGCCAATGTGGTGACTTTGGTGACCATCGTCCTGTTCGGCGTTCGCTTTGGTCTGCTGCTGGCTGTTGTACGCAGTCTGACCGGGTCACTCCTGGGGGGTACCTTTTTGACCTTCGGTTTTTTCATGAGCTTTGCCGGGGCTCTCGTCAGCGGCCTGATGATGGCCCTCGTGTATACGCTGTGGCGGAAGCAGTTCAGCCTGATCGGAATCAGCATCTTCGGGGCGATCTGCCATAACCTGGCCCAGCTGACCGTGGCCAGTATCTGGGCGAACCAGGTGGGTTTGTTCGTTTACCTGCCCTACCTGCTCTTTTTTGCTATACCAACCGGATTTTTTAACGGCGTGGCCGCCAAGACGATGCTCAAAGCCATGCCGGGTCATCTGGCGTCAGGATACAACTAGGGTCTGACCTGCCGCGTCCGCGCGTATTTTCCCGCCGCCGGGAGCAAAGAATAGACGGGAGAACGCGGCGGAAAGTGGGTCGGGCGGCATGGGTCTGTGGGATCTGTTCTTGCTGGCGGTGGCGTTAGGCACGGATGCCTTTTCTTTGGGAGTTGGGATCGGCTTGCGGGGGATTGGATGGCGGCAGATTTACCGCTCCAGCGGGGTCATTGGGTTGTTTCATTTCCTGATGCCCTTGGCGGGTCTGTGGTTTGGCCAAATGTTTGGGCAGGCGGCGGGTGCGGTCGGCCAGGCAGTGGGGGCAATCCTGCTCCTGGGCTTGGGTGCCAGAATGATTTGGGAGGCAATGCCGGCGCGGGACCGGGTCGCTGAACCGGTCCAACTCCATACCTGGGGCGTGGCCACCCTGGCGTTTTGCGTCAGTATCGATGCTCTGCTGGTGGGCTTTAGCCTGGGTACTCTGGGGACGGACCTGACGGTGGCGGCGCTGCTGTTTGGCGTGGTCGGCGGGGCGATGGCCGCCATTGGTCTGATCTTCGGGAAAAAGGCGGGGGATTATTTCGTTCACTACGCCGGGATGGCCGGCGGTGCGGTGCTGCTGCTGCTGGGACTGAAGTTTTTGGGGCGGGGATAAGGGCGCTCGGACCGGGGTGCTTTTTTTGTTTGCCGGTGGATGTCGCACGGCACGGGGGGAGCCCGTTCGCCGCGGGAAGCTTCTGGGCGGTGCGTGAAATATTCCGGGTCGGATCCAGGGGGAGCCGGCAGGAAAGATGCGATTTATCGGGAATTATGTAGTCCAGTATTCGCCTTCCGGGAGGGCGAAAAGCGCTTCAGCAGGGGGCTAACGGGCGATGCGGATGATCAGACTGGGCGAGGCAGCAGTCGGGAAACCTTTGGGGAAGACTATATTTGCGGCCGACGGACGCATCCTGCTGCAAGCCGGGGTGATCATGACCGAGGATTACGTCGCGCGGCTGTGGGCCAAGGGGTACCGCAGTATTTTTATCCAGGATGAGTTCGCCCAGGATATCGCGGTGGACGATCCGGTGAGCGAACAAACCCGGCTGCAGACGGCCAAAGAGGTCAAGGAAACGATGGACCGGCAAAGTCTGGGCCTGGCGATGGACTCAAGCAAAATAAAAACCGCCGTCAAAGCGATCATTGCCGAGCTGCAGGGGAACAGCCATATGCTGGCCGGTTTGTCGACCATCCGGTCGTTTGACGATTATACCTTTGCCCATTCGGTCAACGTCTGCACTCTCTCCCTGGTGCTGGGGATCAGTCTCTACTACGATTACGACCAACTGTATGAGCTGGGGGTCGGGGCCATCCTGCACGATATCGGGAAAACCCTCATCCCCTTGCCGGTGCTGCAAAAGCAGTCCCGGCTGGACGAAGCGGAATGGGAAGTCGTGAAAAAACATACCGATTACGGGTTTGAGATTCTCCGTCAGGATTACGAAATCAGCCTGCTCTCGGCTCATGTGGCTTTTCAGCACCACGAAAAATTCGACGGGAGCGGGTATCCCCGCCGGATGCGGGGGGAGAGCATCCTGGAAACCGCCCGGGTAGCCGCGATTGCCGATGTCTACGACGCCATCACCAACGACCGGGTGTACCGGCCGCGCCTGCCGCTGCACCAGGCCTACAACATCATCATCCAGTCGGCGGATACCCATTTTGACCGGCGGCTGGTGCAGCGCTTTCTCGAACGGGTGCTCTTGTTCCCGAACGGGACCATCGTCCGCTTAAACAACGGGCAGGTGGGCATTATCGCCCGGCAGGAAGAACGGTTAAATTCCCGGCCGGTGGTGCGGCTGCTGACCGACACGCAGCAAAAACTGCAGCCCGAACGGCCGGAAGTCCGCCTGCTGCAGCACCCGGAACTATCAATCAGCGAAGTGCTGTCTGATTATCCCTTCCCGGTCTGACCGGGGCGGGGAAAAGAAAAGAGGATAAGCTCAGCTATCCTCAGGACAGGGGCACCGGAGGTTGACAATCGAGGCAGAGTCCATAAAACTCCAGGCGGTGATACTTGATCCGATAACCGGTTTTCGCGGCCACGACGGCGTCGATTTCGGTGTGGACCGGTTCGGGCAGATCGAACACCCGCTGGCAATGCTCACAGGTGAAATGGTAGTGTCCGACCGGGTTGCCGTCAAAACGGCTAAAGGTGCTGCCGAAGGTGAGTTCGATGATTTCGCCGGCGTCCCGCAAGAACTTGAGGTTGCGGTATACCGTCCCGAGGCTGATGTTGGGGATCGTCTTGCGGACTTGCTCGTACACCCAGTCAGCGGTGGGGTGGGTATCCGTGGACCGCAGGATCCGGAGAATTACCTCTCTCTGTTTGGTGCGGCGGGTGGTTGGCGGATGCGCAGTCATAGTATCACCAGCTTTACTGTTATTAACGCCGGGCCGAGCGCGGCGGATAGGAGACGGAACGGAGCAAAGGCTGTGATCATTTGGATCAACATACGGATAAGAGTAATCTATACTGATATGTTACCACTATTTCCGGCGATTGCATAGGCAGGAACGGTGATTTCTTAGCGAAGAATGGCAGCCTCCCCAGCTCACCTCTGGACGGTGGGAACAGCCATGACGGTCAGGCGGGGCGCTTCCGATCCGGCGCATCTCAGCCGCCAATTCTAGAGGATGCCGCCTTTGCGGATGTACTCAAACCCGGAATCCGCGAGCATACTCTCCGATTCGCGGATGAGACTGGTGAGGTTTAAGTCAGCGTAAATGCCGTACTTTTGCATCACGGCCTCAATCTGTTCAAGCGTGCTTTCGTCGGCACGGGCGGTTACCCGCACCAGATATTTGCTCATCCGCCGGAACAAACCGACTTCCTGGCACTCGCGGTTATACTTGGCGTCCAATTCTTCGACCATGGCCTTCATGGCGGTGAAGTCACTCATTTTATAGACCAGGACGCGTTCCTTTTCCATCCTTATTCCTCCCCGAATGGTTATTTCCCCAATATTATACCATATCCGGTTCGGGCAAACAAACCAAACGGCGGGCAGAGGCAATTTTTTCGGTTCGGGTTCGGTATAGGGGCAGACTAAGTAAGGAAGAATATTTTTAGTGAAAGCGGTCAAGCCCCCTCCCGGCTTTCATTTGGTCTACCTTGTGGAGTTGCCATTTATCATGTATAATATTAGCATGGTTGACGGATTCTGCCACCAAATTTTAAGCGATCTCCGCAGCCGGATCCCGGTCAG
>CAZHIT010000028.1:0-602 GCA_964533125.1 uncultured Candidatus Sumerlaeota bacterium | reverse complement strand
CGGAAGAACTGAAGGGCGGCTTGAAGAAGATCATGGATGAAAGTCTGAAGCCGGGAGAAAAGGTCCGGGTGTGCATCGAGGGTGGGATCGGCGAAGCCCTGGTGGCCACCGACCACCGGCTGCTGGTGCTGAAAGCCGGGATTATGGCCGGGGCCTATAAGGGGCCGCTGTGTTTTTCCTATGATTACGAAGATATCTATATGTTCAAGTGGCAAATCCGGCGGGCTTTGGAGGTCATACCTTACCGGGTAGCGAACAAACGGGTCGCGATTATTACGTTCACCCCGTTCCAGGACGAGCGTTTTGCCGGGGCGGTAAACTTCATGGCCAAAAAAGTAATCGAGGTCCGCAAGAAGAAGGAAGAAAAAGGGGAGGGCGCCGCCCAGCCGGTGGTGGTGGAAGAAACGGACAGCCAAACGAAGTAAACCCAAAACCCATGGAACGAAAAACCCAGTGAACCTGGGTGTTTTTGTTTTGGCGATACGACTCAGGTTAGAATGGGAGCAGGAGAGAGGAAAGGGAAGCAAACCGGCGGTGACCGGGGCTGGCGGTCAGAACCGGCGGTCAAGGCCGGGGCCGGCCGCGCCGATAACCGAGAGAGG
>CAZHIT010000027.1:0-16322 GCA_964533125.1 uncultured Candidatus Sumerlaeota bacterium | reverse complement strand
TGTCCGATTTGCTTCCGTTTACCGGCAGTTTAAGGATATCAACCGGTTTATGGAGGAGCTGAAGAAGTTCCTGGAGTAGCGGGCACGGGGAGGAGAGCACTTGGAGTACTGCCGGAACCTGATTCTCCGGGAAGGGGATGTCCCTTATTTGCTAGCGCCTAATCTGGCGGACACCGGGCTGGTGCGGCACGCTTTCTCCACCCGCCAGGGGGGAGTAAGTGAGGGGCCGTACGCCACGCTGAACCTGGGCCTGCACGTCGGCGATTCGGATGCGGCGGTACACGAAAACCGCCGCCGCTTCTGGGAGGCCTGCGGGATGAGCCTGGAGCGGACGGTGATTGCCCGGCAGGAGCATACGGCGACAGTGGCTTGCGTCACCGCGGCGGAGGCTGGCCGCGGGGCGCTGATCCAGGCGGAGGCCCTGCCGGCCACGGATGCCCTGGTCACAGATGTGCCGGGTCTCGTTCTGGCAGCTTTCTTCGCCGACTGCGTACCCATCCTGTTGCTCGACCCGGTACACCGGGCGGTGGGAGTAGTGCACGCCGGCTGGCGGGGGACGGTGGCCGGGATTGTCGGCAATGCGGTTGAGCGCATGACTGCCGCTTATGGCACCAAGCCCGGGGATTGCCTCGCTGCCATCGGCCCGGCGATTGGCCCGGAGGAGTACCGGGTGGACGCGAAGGTGATGGACCCGCTGCGGGCGGCTTTCCCGGATTGGGCGGAGTTTACGGCCCTGGCGGGAGAGGGCGAGTGGCAGCTTGACCTGCGGGAAGCGAACCGGCGGGCGCTGCTCCGGAGCGGTCTTGCCCCGGCGGGGATCACGCTCGCTTCGGTGAGCACCGCGGCCGATACGGAGTTGTTCTTCTCGCACCGGGCTAGCCCCAAGGGGACCGGAAGGCTTGCGGCCCTGATTACCCTCACCTGAACATTTGCATGGACTTTTCCCCAGATGTAAGGTAAAATATGTAACAAGAGTACATTCGGGCAAACTCGCTCCCCATGCAGGACAAGCCTTTGCCCAAGAGGAGGGAACCCTTTGGCCAGAAATGCCTGGGAGAAGTTTCTGACGTTTATCGGTTTTGAGGACGCGGGACCGGCGGAGGGGGAGAACCCGGAAACGGAGAACCCCGCGGCGGAGCCGGTGGCACCCAGGGGGAGGAAGGCGGCGGTGGTGAACTTGCACACGCAAAAACAGGGCCGGGTGGTCCTGGTCGACCCCTTGTCGTTTGACGAAGTCCAGGGTATTGTCGATCATCTGAAGAACCACAAGTCGATCATCGTTAACTTGGAGGCCATCGATAAGGACCTGGGCAAGCGGATGGTTGATTTCCTCAGCGGCGCGACCTATGCCCTGGGCGGCAGTATGCAGAAAGTCAGCGCCGGCATTTTCCTCTTTGCCCCCAGCAATGTGGAAATCTCCGGGACCATCCGGGAAGAAGTCGATGAGCGCCTGGCGGAACGGCAGGCCGAAAAAAACGGCGAGAAGGATAAAAACGTGCTGTTTTGGAAGAATCGATAAAGCAGCGCGAGCAAAGGTGGTGCGGTTAGGCGGATGCAAATGCTGGCGGCCGGCGTAAACTCTTTGTACAACTGCCTGGTGTGGGCGATTCTGCTCCGGGCGATCCTGTCCTGGTTTCGACCCCAAACCTATAACCGGCTCTACAGCCAGTTTTCGCGGCTGTTGTACCAGATTACCGAACCGCTGCTTGGGCCCGTGCGCAATTTTCTCCCGGTGGGGGGCATGGGGATTGATTTCTCGCCGCTGATCGTGGTGTATCTGCTGGGTTGGATCCGCAATCTGCTGCTGCGTATGCTCTGGTAGTTACCGGGGACGGGATGGAAAATTCGGCCTTGGAGGTGTGGATATGGCGCTGACCCCTTTGGATATCCATAACAAGGAGTTCCGGAAAGGTTTCCGCGGTTACGCCGAAGAAGAGGTGGACGAGCACCTGGATGAGATCGTCAAGGAGTTTGAGGCCTTAATCAAGGAGAACGTCCGCATCAAGGACGAAGTGGACAAGATGAAGGGCCAGGTGGAGCACTACCGCCAGCTGGAGCAAACCCTGCACAATACCCTGGTGGTGGCTCAGAGTACGGCCGAGGAGGTCAAGGCCTCGGCCCGGAAAGAAGCGGAGCTGATTATAAGGGACGCCGACCAGAAGGCCGACCAGATCGTGAACGAAGGCTACGCCAAAGTGCGGAAGATTGTGGCCGAGAACGAAGAAATCCGGCGGCAAACCCAGATTATGAAGACCCGCCTGCGGACCCTGTTGCAGGCCCAGATGGAATTGCTGACGGATGAGGCGGAAGAGAGCAAGCCGGTGAGCAAACCGTCCCAGGTTTGATTCCAGTTGTTGTTGCGCCGGAGTGGATTGGCCTGGTCGTTTTTAGCGCGGCTTGACTTACCTGGCGGGAATATTGTATAATCAAATAATAACGCAAAAGACGATGATGGGGAAAGTAAGGAAGCTGCCGTTTACAGCGAGCCGGGATGGGGTCTGGCTTCAGCCGGACCTTAGGTGGAAGCCCGGTAACCGCCCTCCTCTGAAGATCCCCCCGGAGTTGCCGGCTGAAATCGCTGCGAGACTAAGCCGGGCCGGTTGCAGCCGTTATTTGCCCTGAGTAATCCAGTCCCGACGGTCCGGACCGGATTATTAGGGTGGTACCACGGGAAAAACCTCTCGTCCCTAACTTAGGATGAGGGGTTTTCGTTTTGGGCAAAGAAAGCGGAGGTGTACTATGGACTACAGCAAGACTCTAAACCTGCCGAATACTGATTTTCCGATGCGGGCCAACCTGCCGGCGCGGGAGCCGGAAATTCTGCGCTTTTGGGAAGAGATGGACATCGCCGCCCGGGTGAACGCGGCCAACGCGGGCAAGCCGAAATTCATCCTGCACGACGGGCCGCCCTACGCCAACGGCAATATCCACCTCGGGACCGCCCTGAACAAGACGCTGAAGGATATCGTCATGAAGTTCTGGTCCATGGACGGTTACGACGCGCCTTACGTTCCGGGCTGGGATACGCATGGCCTGCCGATTGAGACGGCGGTGATCAAGAACACCGGGGCTAACCCGCACGAACTGGGGACGGTGGTCTTCCGCCGCCATTGCCGCGATTACGCCTTAAAGTACCGCGATATCCAGCGGGAGGAGTTTAAGCGCCTCGGGGTGCGCGGCGACTGGGATAACCCGTACATGACCCTCAATCCGGAGTTTGAGGCCAAGCAGGTCGAGGTCTTTGGTGCGATGGCCAAAAAGGGCTATATCTACAAGGGCTTAAAGCCGGTGTACTGGTGCGCCTCCTGCGAGACGGCCCTGGCCGAAGCCGAGGTGGAGTACGCTGAGCATCGTTCCGCCTCCATCTATGTCCGGTTCCCTCTACTGGGCAGCGAAAAGTTCGTCACCGGGAACGGCCCGGTCTCGGTGCTGATTTGGACCACCACCCCCTGGACCCTGCCGGCCAACGTCGCCATCGCCCTCAATGAAACCTTCACCTACGCCTTCGTCCAGGTACCCGGCGAGGTTCTGGTAATGGCCGAAAAACTGGTGGATAAGGTGATGGCCGAGGCCGGGATCACCGACTACCGGGTACTTGCGACCGTGCCCGGCAAAGCCCTGGAGCGGCAGGTTTGCCAGCATCCGTTCTTAGACCGTCAGTCGCTCATCGTGCTGGCCGACCATGTCCTCCTCGATCAGGGTACCGGCTGCGTGCATACGGCGCCCGGCCACGGCCTGGAGGACTACGAAGTGGGCGTCCGCTACAACCTGCCGGTGGTTCAGCCGCTCGACAGCCGGGGGCGGTTTACCGCCGAAGGCGGCAAATACGCCGGCCTCACGACCGACGCAGCGAATAAGGCAATCGGGAAGGACCTGCAGGAAAGCGGGGCTCTCTTAAAGCTCAGCTTCATCAAACACTCCTACCCCCATTGCTGGCGGTGCAAGGAGCCGGTGATTTACCGGGCGACGGAGCAATGGTTTGCTTCGGTGGAAGGATTCCGGGAGGAAGCGCTGGCGGCGATTAAAAACGTCCGGTGGATTCCGGCCTGGGGCGAGGAGCGCATCCACAACATGGTGGCGGACCGGCTGGACTGGTGCATCTCGCGGCAGCGGGTTTGGGGGGTGCCAATCCCGGTCTTCTACTGCCGGGATTGCGGTCACGAATTGATTAACGACGCCTCCATCGCCGCCGTGGCGGATTTGTTCCGCCGCGAAGGCTCGGATGCCTGGTTCCTGCGGGAAGCGGCCGAAATCCTCCCGGCGGGGACCAAATGCCCGGCCTGCGGGTCCGCCGACTTCCGCAAGGAAACCGACATCATGGATGTGTGGTTTGATTCCGGCTCCACCCACATGGCGGTGCTGGAGACCAGAGAAGAACTGCACTGGCCGGCCGAAATGTATCTGGAGGGCAGCGACCAGCACCGGGGTTGGTTCCAGTCGTCGCTCCTGACCTCGGTGGCGGTGCGGGGTGTCGCGCCGTATAAGGCGGTTCTGACCCACGGCTTCGTGGTCGACGGCGAAGGCCGGAAGATGTCCAAGTCGCTCGGGAACGTGATTTTGCCGCAGGAAGTGATCAAGGAGTTCGGGGCGGATATCCTCCGGCTCTGGGTGGCTTCCTCCGACTTCAAAAACGACATCAGCGCCTCGCGGGAGATCATGCAGCAGATGGCCGAGGTGTACCGGAAAATCCGCAACACCTGCCGGTTCCTCCTGGGTAACCTGGACGATTTCCGTCCGGAAATGGATGCCGTGCCTTACGCGGACCTGCCGGAGATCGACCGCTGGGCGCTGCACCAGTTAAACCGCCTGATTGAGCGGGTGAGCGAGGCGTACCGGTCTTACGATTACCACATCATCTACCACTCGGTGCACAATTTCTGCGCCGTGGATATGAGCGCCCTCTACCTGGATATCCTCAAGGACCGCCTCTACACCAGCGGCAAGGCCTCTTTCGGCCGGCGCGCCGCGCAAACCGTCATCAATGAGATCATCCAGGCCCTGGTGCGGATGCTGGCCCCGATTTTGAGCTTTACCGCCGAGGAAGTCTGGCGCTTTCTGCCGCCGGCGAGCGGGAAGCCAGCGAGCGTCCAACTGGCGCTCATGCCGGAGGTGAAGCCGGAGTATAATGATCCGGCGCTCGCGGCCCGCTGGGAAAAACTGCTCGCTGTGCGCGATGTGGCGGCCAAGGCGCTCGAAGAGGCGCGCCAGAACAAGAGCATCGGCCAGTCGCTGGGGGCCGCGGTCGAACTGTACGTAGACGAGGAATGGATGGCTTTCCTCCAGCCCTACGCCGCGGATTTGGACACGTACTTCATTACTTCCCGGGTTACCCTCCATCCGGCGGGGACGGGGGAGGCGGCTTCGGCGTATACCGCGGCCGATTTGCCGGGTGTCGGAGTGCTCGTGCGGGTGGCGCCGGGCGAGAAATGCGAGCGGTGCTGGACCTACAGCGAGGAAACCGGGACCGACCCGGCGCATCCCAGCGTTTGTCCCCGCTGCCTGGCGGTGCTCCGGGCCGAGGGGCAGGCTTAAACCTATCTTAAGCGCGATTAGCGGTCATTCCGGTCTTTTCTGGAGTGGCCGCTTTCCCTTGCCTCCGGGCGGCCGGAGGTGCTAAACTGAGAAGAGAGACTACCGGGGGGAGGAAAACCAATGCGTAAAACGATCGGTATCCTGGGCGGCATGGGCCCGGAAGCGACAGCCGACTTATTCCGGAAGATCATTCGCGCCACACCGGCGAAGACCGACCAGGAGCACCTGCGGGTGATTATCGACAGCAACCCCCAGATCCCGGACCGGACGGCGGCGATATTGGCCGGTGGGGCTGATCCGGTGCCGGCTCTGCAGATGACCGCCCGGAACTTAGAGCGAGCCGGCGCCGGCCTGATCGTGGTCCCCTGCAACACCGCCCACTATTTTTACCCGCAGATCGCAGCGGCGGTGCAGATACCGGTGCTGCATATGATCCGGGAAACGGTGGCGGCGATTTTGCGGCTTCCGGTTACGGTGCAGACGGTGGGGCTGCTCGCGACCACCGGAACCATTCGGACCGCTTTGTACCACCGGGAACTCGCGGCCGGGGGGCTCTCAGTCCTCACCCCGGCGGAAGCGGATCAGACCCTGGTAATGGAGGCGATCTACGGCCCGGACGGGATCAAAGCCGGGGGTATGGCGCTTCCGGGCGAAACCCTGCGGCAGGCGGCGGCCACCCTGATTGGGGCCGGGGCGGAAGCGATCATCTGCGGCTGCACCGAGATTCCGCTGGTACTGCAGGACGGCGACCTGGCGGTGCCAGTGCTCGACCCGACCTGGGTTTTGGCGGCGGCGGCGGTCCGGGCGGCGTTGGGCGCAGAGTAGTAGGGTCCATGCGGTTTGGCTCCCGGTCTTGGAACCGGCGAGCGAACGTCAGAATGCGGCGGATCCCTGGCCTCCGGTCAAGCTGTCAATGATGGCGGCGAAGCAGATTGTTTGCCGGGCTGTCTAGCGATAGGCGTGGAGAGACGAAGTGAGGGGGGGCAGATTGCCGCGTCGGCCTGCGGGCCTCCTCGCCATGACGTAAACCAAACGGTGTACTTGTAAACCGGTAGTCAGGCTGTCAAGCGATTACATTCCAGAGCGTCCGGCCAAGCCGGGCGAAGCGGCTTAAACGGCCGCTTTTTTGTTTACCGGCGGGGGAAAGTGGGCAAATTAGCGGTGTTGGCCGAAGGAGGCAGGAGAGTGGAGACGAAAACGCCGGAGCCGCTAACCCGGATGGAGCAGCTGGCCCAGCATTTGGAGCGGATGCGGATTGGCGAATATGTGGAATACCTGCAGAATCCCCGCCGCATTATCTGGCACAACTTTGTGGCCGGCGTATTCCGGGGTCTGGGGATGGCGCTCGGTTTTTCGGTTCTGACCGCGCTGGTGCTGTTCATCCTGCGCCGGGTGGTCCTGCTGAATTTGCCGGTAATCGGTCATTTTATCGCTGAAATCATCCAGATCGTGCAGTCCCAGATTGGTCCATAAGAAACGACAAGGCATAGCAGGGGGGTTACGGATGGAAGAGCAAGCATTGCAGCATTTTGCCGCGCGGCTGGCCGCCGAAAAGGAAAGGATTACAGCTCAGATTGAGGGTATCGACGGTACCGGCCTGGCCGAAGCCCTGCGTGATTCGGTGTCCGAACTATCCGGTTACGATAACCACCCGGCGGACCTGGGTTCGGAAACCTTCGAGCGCAGCAAGGACCTGGCCCTGAAGGATAATGCGGCCGGCATCCTGGCGCAGATCGAAGCCGCCCAGGATCTGATCGAAGCGGGTGAATATGGCCGCTGCCAGCGCTGCGGTCAGGAGGTAGGGCATGAGCGGCTGGAGGCGATCCCTTACACGACGCTGTGCATTGAATGTCAGAAGGTGGCCGAGAGCGGCCCGCATCCCGCCCGTCCGGTGGAGGAGGCGGTCCTGACGCCGCCCTTTGGGCGGACCTTCCTCGACCGGGCCGACTATACCGGGTTTGACGGGGAAGACGCCTGGCAGGCGGTGGCCCAATACGGCACAGCGGAGTCGCCGCAGGATGTGCCGGGCGCCGTCAGCTTTGACGCCATGTACGTGGACGGAGATGAAGCGCGGGGCTATGTGGATGCGGTGGAGCAGTACGGTCAGGACGGGTTTGGCGAGGAGACGAAGGAGGGTGCGGATCCGACTGTCCAACGAGCACTGGGTGAAAAAGAAGGGCAGCGGGGGTCCGGCCGGT
The DNA here is from genome assembly GCA_964533125.1 of uncultured Candidatus Sumerlaeota bacterium. Taxonomy (GTDB): domain Bacteria; phylum Bacillota; class SLNR01; order SLNR01; family JBMNPB01; genus CAZHIT01. The sequence continues at coordinate 8,592 of CAZHIT010000027.1, read as the reverse complement.
AATTCCCGGGCTGCCTTGCCCCCGGCGGTCCGGATATGCTACAATGGACAGCAGCGGGAACTATGGAAGCGGGGTGGCCACGGGTGCTCTATCTGATCGCGGCGGCGGTGCTGATTGCTGACCGCCTGACCAAAACGCTGGTGCAAAACAGCATGGAGCTGTACGAGTCGATTCCGGTGCTGGAAGGGATCTTCCATCTCACCTATGTCCGCAACCCGGGCGGAGCCTTTGGCCTGCTGGCCCACTGGACGCCCCTGTTTGTGATCGTGAGTACCGGGGCGGTCATCGGGATTATCGTCTATGCCAGGCGGGCGAAGCCGGCCGACCGCTTTTTGGTGACCGGCTTGGGCTTGCAGCTGGGGGGCGCCATCGGCAATCTATACGACCGCCTGCTCAGCCGGACGGTGATTGATTTTCTCGATTTTCGCATCTGGCCGGTGTTCAATATCGCCGATTCAGCCCTGATCATTGGGGTGGCGGTGCTGGCCTACACGATTTTGTTCCGGATGAAACTGGCCGATTAGGGGGTGGGACAATGGGCGAGCCCGAGTATTTTGTGGCGGACGAGACGGCGGCGGGGGCGCGGCTGGATGCTTATCTGGCCGGCGTGGCGGCCGAGACCACCCGCTCCCAGGCCGCGAAACTGATCGAGGACGGCGCGGTGACGGTCAACGGCCGGCCGGCCAAACCCAGCTACCGGGTCAAGACCGGCGACCGGGTGGAACTAACCAAGCCCGAACCGGTGGCCCTGGACCTGACCCCGGAAGATATTCCCCTGACCGTGCTGTATGAGGACAGCGATGTTATCGTCATCGACAAGCCGCGGGGGATGGTGGTGCATCCCGCCGCCGGCAACTATACGGGCACCCTGGTCAATGCCCTCCTGCGGCATTGTACCGATTTGGCCGGGATCAACCAGACCCTGCGGCCGGGGATCGTGCACCGGTTGGACAAAGACACCACCGGGGTACTGATGGTGGCCAAAAACGACCTGGCCCAGGTGAGTCTCAGCGCCCAGATTAAGGACCGGACGGTGAAGCGGCTCTACCAGGGGCTGGTCACCGGTAATCTCAAAGAAAACACCGGCTTAATCGACGCCCCCATCGGCCGCCATCCGGCGGATCGCAAGCGGATGGCCGTGGTGGCGGGTGGGCGGCACGCGGTCACCCATTTTAGAGTGCTGGAGCGGTTTGGCCAGTATACCCTGGTAGAGGCGCGCCTGCAGACCGGTCGGACCCATCAGATCCGGGTCCACTTCGCCTATATCGGCCACCCGGTGGTGGGCGACCCGGTTTACGGCAGCCGCAAGCAAGCGTTTGAGCTGGCCGGGCAGGCGCTTCACGCCCAGACCCTGGGATTTAACCATCCCCGGACGGGTGAATACCTGGAGTTCTCGGCCCCGCTGCCGGCGGACATGGGCGGGGTGCTGGCTGGCCTGCGGGAAAACCCGGCCAAATAATTCCGCCCGGTTATTGACACGCCGGGCCGGCTCTGATACAGTATTTGTAATATATGTCCTTTAATCCGGTTCTGCGAGACCGGCAAGGAGTAAGGTTTCGTCATACTCCTTGCCCAGGAGTATTTTTGTTTGGGGGCGAAGCGGATGGTACGCCAGAAGAAAGCGGTGATCATGGATCAGGATGGGGTGCGGCGGGCGCTGACCCGGATTGCCCACGAGATCGTGGAGCGCAACCGAGGGGTGCGCGACCTGGCGATTATCGGGGTGCGCCACCGCGGGGTGTACCTGGGGCAGCGCCTGGCGCAGAAAATCGCCGAGATCGAGGGCCAGGCCGTGCCCTTCGGTATCCTGGACATCTCCAATTACCGGGACGACCGGAAAATCCGTCCGCGGGAGAAGGTCCAGAACACGGAGATCGAGTTCCCGGTGGACGGGAAGATCATCGTCCTGGTGGACGATGTCCTCTACACCGGGCGGACGGTACGGGCGGCTTTGGACGCGATCATCGACCGCGGCCGGCCGGCATCCGTCCAACTGGCGGTTCTGATCGACCGGGGGCACCGGGAACTGCCGGTGCGGGCCGATTATGTCGGCAAAAATGTCCCCACCTCCCACCGGGAGATCATCAGCACTCACCTTGCGGAGGCGGATGGGACAGACTGCGTAATTATCGAAACCGAAGATGACCAATGAGCTAACCACGACCCTTTAAATCAGTTCTGAGCGGCTGGTAAGGGAGAATGGGTTGTTTGACTTGACCTCCCGGCCAGCCGGGAGGTTATTTATTTCGGTGGAGGGAGTTGAGGGTATGGGTCTTAGGCACCTCCTGGATTTGCAGAGCCGGACCGAAAGTGAGATCGATCTCATCCTGACCCGGGCAGCCCAAATGAAAGCGCGCCTGACCGGCGGGGAGAAGAAAGGTTCTTCGCTCAAAGGGCGGTCGCTGGTCACCCTGTTTTACGAGGCCAGCACCAGAACCCGGACGTCGTTTGAACTGGCCGGTAAGTACCTGGGCGCCGATGTGGTGAACATTACCGTGGCTGCGAGCAGCGTCCAGAAAGGGGAAACCCTCAAGGATACCGCCCGGACCATTGACGCCATGGGAGTAGATGCCCTGGTCGTCCGCCACTCCGTCTCCGGCGTGCCGGGGTATCTGACTGGACTGGTGGGGTGCACGGTAATCAACGCTGGCGACGGGATGCACGAGCACCCCACCCAGGGCTTGCTGGATTTGTTCACCATCCGGGAGAAAAAAGGGCGCCTGGAGGGGCTGAAGGTGGCGATTGTCGGGGATATCGCGCATAGCCGGGTGGCCCGCTCGGATATCTGGGGCCTCACCAAAATGGGCGCGGAGGTGCGCCTGGCGGGGCCGGCAACTCTCCTGCCGGCAGCAGCGGAAGCCTTGCCGGTGCGGGTCTGCCCAACGCTTAAAGAAGCGGTCGAGGGCGCGGATGTGGTGAACGTTCTGCGCCTGCAGCTGGAACGGCAGCAAAAAGGGCTCTTCCCCTCGGTGCGGGAGTACACCGCCTTGTATGGGGTGAGCGAAGCCGTGCTCGGGGGGGCGGCGCCGGACGTCATTGTGATGCACCCCGGGCCGATGAACCGGGGGATTGAGATCAGCGCGGCCGTTGCCGACAGCCCCCGGTCGGTGATTAATGAGCAGGTAACCAACGGGGTAGCGGTCCGGATGGCGATTCTGGAAATGCTGATGGGAGGCGGGAGATGATGACGATTCTATTGAAGGGCGGGCGGATTATCGATCCCTTGGCGGGTCTGGATAAGGTCGGCGACCTCTTAATCCGGGATGGCCGGATCGAAGCGATCAGCTCCGGCATTGAGGACAATGATGCGACGGTAATCGATGTGACCGGTAAGTTCGTGGTCCCGGGCCTGATCGATATGCATGTGCACCTGCGCGACCCGGGCTACGAATGGAAAGAGGATATCGTCTCCGGCACCCGGGCGGCGGCGCGGGGCGGCTTTACCGCCGTCGCCTGTATGCCGAACACCAACCCGGTGCTCGATAGCGAGCAGCTGATTGCCTGGGTAAAGAAGAAAAGCCAGAAGCAGGGGCTGGTCCACGTCTACCCGATTGGGGCGATTACCAAGGGCCTCGCGGGGCAGGAACTGGCCGAACTGGGGCTGATGCGCGCGGCCGGGGCGGTGGCCTTCTCTGACGACGGAATGCCGGTGATGAGCGCCGAGATGATGCGGTGCGCGATTGAGTACGCCGCTATGTTCGACCTGCCGATTATCTCGCACTGCGAGGACAAGACCCTGGTGGCCGAAGTCGGGATTAACCGGGGGTACACAGCGACGGTGCTGGGCCTGCGAGGGATGCCCAACGCCGCCGAAGAAGTGATGATCGGCCGCGACATTATTCTGGCGGCGATGACCGGCGGCCGGGTCCATATCGCCCACGTGAGCACCGCCGGCGGGGTGGAGGCGGTCCGCCAGGGGAAAGCCCGGGGCATCAAGGTAACGGCCGAAGCCTGCCCGCACCATTTTTGCCTGACTGAGGCCGAGACGGCCGGGTATAATACAAATGCGAAAGTCAACCCGCCGCTGCGGACGGCGGCCGATGTCGCCGCGGTCCGGGAAGGGCTGCGGGATGGGACGATCGATGTGATCGCCACCGACCACGCCCCCCACTCCCGCGACGAAAAAGAAGCGGAGTTCACCCTGGCTCCGTCCGGGATCTCGGGGTTAGAGACCGCAGTAGGGCTGGTGTTTACCGAACTGGTGGCCAGCGGGGTGCTCACCGTGACCGAAGCGATCGCCAAACTGACGGCCCGGCCGGCGGCGCTCCTTAGCGTGCCCGGGGGGAACTTAAGCGTGGGCGCGCCCGCTGATGTGACGGTGATCGACCCGGAGCGGGAAGAAACGGTGGACCCGGCGGCCTTTTTATCCAAGGGGAAGAACACTCCCTTTGCCGGCCGGCGCCTCAAGGGGATGCCCGTGCTAACGGTGGTGGGCGGCCGGATCGTGATGCAGGACCGGGAGGTCGTGGAAGGTTAGGGTGGTTAGCCGCAGAGAGGAGAGGGCAGCGATGGCAGGGGCACTGGTTTTGGCCGACGGCACCGTATTTACGGGCGAAGTCTTCGGCTCCGGTTCCGGGGGCAGCGGGGAAGTGGTGTTTAATACCGGGATAGTCGGGTACCAGGAGGAGCTGACCGATCCGGCGAACGCCGGGCAGATACTGGTCATGACCTATCCCTTAATCGGGAACTATGGGGTTAACCGGCCGGACCGCGAGTCGGACCGGATCTGGGTGAGCGGCCTGGTCGTCCGGGAAATCTGCCGGGAGTACAGCAATTGGCAGGCCGAAGAATCGCTCCCGGCGTATCTGGCCCGGGCGGGCGTTATGGGCTTGGCCGGCGTGGACACCCGGGCCCTGACCCGGCACCTGCGCCAACATGGGACGATGCCTGGGGTGATCACCGCTGATATTAGTAAGGCAGCCGAGCTGAGCCGGGAAATGCGGGAGCAGGGGATCGCCGCGGGTCCCGGCAACCGGTCAGAGTCAGTCTCCACTACCGAGAGCTATACTCTCCCCGGCGAGGGCCATAAGGTAGTGCTCGTGGACTACGGGGTGCGGCGAAGTGTTATCCGCCAGCTGCAGCAGTTCGGATGCGAGGTCACTTTGGTACCGGCAGCGACCACGGCGGCGGCGATTTGGGCCCGGCAACCCGAGGGCGTGGTGCTCTCGAGCGGCGCCGGTGACCCGCAGGACCGCCCGGAAGCGGTAGCCTTGATCCAAAATATCCTGGGACGGGTGCCGGTGTTCGGGATCGGTCTCGGGCACCAGATTCTGGCGCTCGCGCTGGGGGCCAGCACCTACAAAATGAGGTTTGGGCATCGCGGGGCGAATCAGCCGGTGCAAGACCTCTCGGGCGGGCCGGTCCGGATCACAACCCAGAACCACGGCTACGCCGTGGAAGCCGATTCGCTCGACCCGGCGACCGCGGTTCTGACTGAGGTTAATCTGCACGACCGGACAGTGGAGGGACTGCGGCACCGGGAGCTGCTGGCGTTCTCGGTCCAGTACCAGCCCGACGCGGCCGCGTTCCGGCGGTTTCTTGAGTCTATGCAGCTGGGAAAGAGGGGATAGGGCATGCCGCTGCGGCAGGATTTGCGCAAAGTAATGGTTTTGGGCTCCGGGCCAATCGTCATCGGGCAGGCCGCCGAGTTTGATTATGCCGGCACTCAGGCCTGTCGGTCACTGCAGGAGGAAGGCCTGGAAGTGGTTCTGGTCAACTCTAACCCGGCGACGATTATGACCGACACCAATATCGCCGACCACGTGTACATCGAGCCGCTGACGGTCGAGTCCGTTGCGGCGATCCTGCGCCGCGAGCGGCCGGACGGGCTGCTGCCGACTTTAGGCGGACAGGTGGGCCTGAACCTAGCGGTGGAACTGGCGGAGCAGGGGATTTTGCAGGAGCTGGGCGTCAGCTTACTGGGTACCCCGCTCTCGGCGGTCAAGCAGGCGGAAGACCGGGAGCTGTTTAAGTCGCTGATGGCCGAAATCGGGGAGCCGGTGCCGGAAAGCCGGGTGGTCACCTCGTTCGCGGAAGCCAAGGAGTTTGCCGATGCGATCGGGTTTCCCCTGATTATCCGGCCGGCCTATACCCTGGGCGGCACCGGGGGCGGGATCGCCGCAAGCGATGCGGAGTTTACGGACATCGTCACCCGGGGTCTGAAAGCCAGCCGGATCCACCAGGTGCTGGTGGAGCGGAGCGTCGCCGGCTGGAAAGAAATCGAGTTTGAAGTCATGCGGGATGCCAAGGATACCTGCCTGACCATCTGCAGCATGGAAAACGTCGATCCCATCGGCGTCCATACCGGCGACAGTATCGTGGTCGCTCCCTGCCAAACCCTCACCGCGCCGGAGTATAAGATGCTGAGTTCGGCTTCGCTGAAGATCATCCAGGCGCTGGGGATCGCCGGCGGATGCAATGTCCAGTTCGCCCTCGATCCGCACAGCTGGCAGTACTACGTAATCGAAGTTAACCCCCGGGTCAGCCGCTCCAGCGCTCTCGCTTCCAAGGCCACCGGGTACCCGATCGCCCGGGTGACGAGCAAAATCGCCATCGGCTTTAGCCTCGATGAAATCGTCAACCCGGTGACCGGGGAGACCACCGCCTGCTTCGAGCCGACCATCGACTATGTAGTGGCGAAGGTACCCCGCTGGCCCTTTGACAAGTTTGCGACGGCCAACCGGACCCTGGGGACCCAGATGAAATCCACCGGTGAGGTCATGGCCATCGACCGGACGATGGAAGGGGCGCTGCTCAAGTCCATCCGCTCGCTGGAGACGGGGGTGGAAGGACTGCTGCTCCCGGAGTTGGCCGAACTGAGCGGGGAAGAGCTGACCGGACGGCTGCGCCAGGCCGACGACGAGCGCCTCTTCCTGCTGGGCGAAGCGCTGCGGCGGGGGATGGAACCGGCGGAGCTGCGGGCCATCACCGGCATTGACGAGTTTTTCATCCGGAAAATCGGGAACATCATCCGCCTGGAGCAGGAGATCAGCGCCGGTGAGGAACTGCAACCGGAGACGCTCCGCCAGGCCAAACAGTACGGGTTCTCTGACGCGTATCTAGGGCGTCTGCTGGGGCAGGATGCGCTTACAGTGCGGGCCAAGCGGCAGGATCTAAGCATCAACCCGGTCTACAAGATGGTGGACACCTGCGCGGCCGAGTTTGACGCCGTGACGCCCTATTATTACTCCTGCTACGATGCCGAAGACGAGGTGAAGTTCCCGGCCAAACCCAAGGCCCTGGTCATCGGCTCCGGTCCCATCCGGATCGGCCAGGGGATCGAGTTCGATTACTGCTCAGTCCACGCGGTCTGGGCCTTGCGGGAGTGCGGCCGGGAAGCGGTGATCATCAACAACAACCCGGAAACGGTGAGTACTGATTTTAATACCTCCGACCGCCTGTATTTTGAACCGCTGCAACTCGAAGACGTCTTAAACATCATCGACAAGGAGCAGCCAGAAGGAGTCATCGTGCAGTTTGGCGGGCAGACCGCGATTAACTTAGCCGCGCCGCTTGCGGCGGCCGGAGTCAAAATCCTGGGCACATCCTCAGAAGACATCGATGTCGCCGAGGACCGGGAGCGGTTTGACGCCCTGCTGACCGAGCTATCGATGCGCCGCCCGCCCGGGAAAGCGGTGAACTCACTGCTGGCCGCTAAGGTGGTGGCTGACCTGGTCGGTTACCCGGTGATGGTGCGTCCCTCCTATGTGCTGGGGGGCCGGGCGATGCAGATCGTCTACAACCAAGCTGATCTGGAAAAATACATGCGCGGAACTCGAGGAGTATGTCCGGACTGCGGTGCGGATTACCCCCCAGCATCCGGTGCTGGTGGACAAATACTTAAATGGCAAAGAAATCGAAGTGGATGCCATCGCCGACGGCGAAACGGTCCTGATCCCCGGCATCATGGAGCACGTAGAGCGGGCCGGGGTCCACTCCGGGGACAGCACCGCGGTTTATCCGCCCCAGACTCTCTCCCCCCGGATTAAGGAGCAGATTGTAACCGCCACCACCAAACTGGCCCTCGCGTTGCGCTGCCGGGGGGTGCTCAATATCCAGTTCGTGCTCTACCGGGATGAACTCTATGTGCTGGAAGTAAACCCCCGGGCCAGCCGGACGGTGCCCATCCTGAGCAAGGTGACAGGGATTCCGATGGTCAATGTCGCTACCCGGGTTTGCCTGGGGCAGTCCCTCGCGGCCCAGGGGTACGCGGGCGGACTGTGGCCGGAGCGCCCCTTCGCGGCGGTGAAAATGCCGGTGTTCTCCTGGTCCAAGCTGAGCCGGGTGGATACCTCCCTCGGCCCGGAAATGAAATCCACCGGCGAAGTCATGGGCCTTGGACGGGATTACGCGGTGGCCCTGTACCAAGCCTTTATGGCAGCGGGATTCAGCGTGCCGACCGGTGGCTCGGTCCTGGTTACGGTTGCCGATAAGGACAAGGAGGAGGCGGCGCCGATTATCCGGGAGTTCGCCAACTTGGGCTTCCGCATTTTTGCGACCGAGGGGACGGCGAAGGCGCTCTCGGCAGCAGGAATTTCGGTGGAAAGGGTGAATAAAATTCGGGAAGGTTCCCCCCAGATCATCGACCTGATC
>CAZHIT010000026.1:0-16322 GCA_964533125.1 uncultured Candidatus Sumerlaeota bacterium | reverse complement strand
TCCTTAGATTACTGCGTCACCAAAGACCCGAAAGCGGATTACGCGGTGCACATGGTCCATGGGATGCTGCTGGAGAAGCCGTTTTTCCCCGGCATTCCCCACACCCTCATCGACCAGGTCACCGCGACCGAGGCGGACCTCACCCTCTGCGGACACTACCATACCGGGTACGACCGGCGGAAAGCCGGGGTGGTCGCCCTTAACGACAAGTATTTCGTGAACCCCGGCAGCCTGGTCCGGATCAACAACAGCGTGGCCGAAATCAGCCGAGTGCCGCAGGTGTTGATTATTGACTTGGACGGCGGCAAACCGCGCTTTACCCCTTGTCCGCTTACGACCGCCCCACCCGGCGAAGATGTTCTCGACCGGACCGAGATCGAATCGGCGGAGTTCCGGGAGAGCAAACTGGCCGAGTTCACCCGGGGGATCGAGGCGGCCGGTAATTTTCAACTGTTCGGCATCGGACAGATCATTGAGACCATCGCTGCTAATCCCTCCCTGGCCCCGGCCGTCCGCGACGAAGCCATCCGCCGCCTCACCGAAGCCCAGCAGGAGTTGGCTCTGGTGGGCGGGGACCCGGCTGAGGCAGAACTGTTGGGGAGGGAGGAGCGATGAACGCGATCCGAAAACTGTGGCTAGAGAATTTTCAGTCCCACGAGCGGAGTGAAATCGAGTTTGTGCCCGGCCTCAACGTCATCGTCGGCCCCTCGGACCAGGGTAAATCGGCCATTATCCGGGCCCTGCGCTGGGTCTTGTTCAATGAGCCCCGGGGCAGCGACTTCATCCGCACCGGCGCTAGTTCCTGCCAGGTGACAGTAGAGCTGGCAAGCGGCGACCGTATCGTCCGTCTGCGGGGAACGGGGAAAAACCGCTATACCCTCATCCGCGCCGACGGAACCGAGCAGGTCTTCGAGGGTTTTGGCACCGGCGTTCCCAAGGAAATTACCGACGCCCACGGCATGCCCCAGGTCTATCTGGATGCGGCTATGGCCGAACCGCTGAACTTCAGCTACCAGCTGGACGGACCTTTCCTGCTCTCGGAGACCGGGGCCACCAAGGCCAAGGCCATCGGGCGCTTAAGCGGCGTCCAGGTTATCGATGCTGCGCTGCGTCGCCTGCTGCGGGATCTGACCACCCAGCAGCAGGAAGAGCGGCGCCTGGCTGAAGCGGATGCGATGCTAGCGGAGCGGCTGAAAGAGTACGACGGTTTACCGCAAATGGCCGCCGACCTGGCCCGGGGTGAAGCCATCGAGCAAGGCTTGCGCATGGCTCTCAGCCGCAGTCAGCAGTTTTCCGCCCGACGGGAACAGTGGAACGCAGCAGTGTCCGAATTAGAGCGAACCCAGGCGACCCTAACCCGCCTGGACGGGCTCGCGGCGGCGGAAGCGGCCATAACCGAGGCGGGGCGCCTGGACACTCTTGCCGTGCGCCTCACAGCCGCGCAGGAAAGGTTAAAGAATCTGCAAAACGAGCGCCTCCAGACCGAAGCGATTATCGCCCGAACCAAAGATCTGCCGGCGGCGGAAGCATACTACCATCAGCTTACCAGCCGGGCGATGGTTCTGTCGCGCCTCACCCAAAGCCGGGATTCCATGCACCTCAATGCGGTTCAGCTAGCGACGCTCGCGGCAGTGCTGAGTGCCACCCAGAACCTGGCCCGCCTGGAAACGGAACTGCTGCCGCGCAGCGCCGCCCGGCTCCGGCGCCTGCAGAGTCTCGAGCCCCTGGCGGTCCGCGCCTGGACTATCCGCCGGGAGATTATCGCCCAAATTGCCTCTACCCAGCGCCTGGCTGGAGTACCAAAGGCGGCCGAACGGCTGCAGCGGCTGACCGGACTATCTGAACGTCGCCGCGAACTACAAACCAAGAACACTGCCTGGCAGGAAAACCGCCGCAGCCGCGCGGCCGGGCAGGAGTACCTAGCGCAAAACACCGCCCAGATAAGTAAGTTGATAGCCGCTTACCGGGAGCGGCTGACCGAACTGGGTCAGTGCCCCGTCTGTTTTAGTCCCATCGATCCAAGCTCTGTCGCCCAAATCATCGCGACGGTGGAAAGGGAGGCGTTAAACGATGCCCAGCGACCCTGAGAAAGCGATTAACCAACTGAAGGAAGAACTGGAGAAGGCCAAGAGCCTGCGCTACCGGGCCGAGGCCCGCTTAGAGCAGTTGGAGCAGCAACAGGCGGATTTGCTCAAAGAAATCCGGGCCCTGGGAGTAGAGCCGGAGAAACTTGACCAGGAGATCGCCGCCCTGAAAACCGAGATTGACCGGCTGTTGGCGGAAGCAAGCCAATTACTCCCGCACGACCTGTTGAAATAGAGGGGGGACGGCCGTGGACGCCGAATTGTCTTATGCCGAGTTTGCGAAACAACTGCAGGCGCTGCGAACCCGCTACGCCCTGCGCCGGGACCGGATGGAGCGGCTGCAGGCTGAGCAAGCCACAGTTCAGACGGCACTGCAGACTAGCCGGACGGATAGCGAACGCCTGGAACAGGTGAAAACCTTGCTGCAGAATACGGCTGAGTACGCCCGGGAACAGGCCAAGCAGCAGGTCGAACTCCTGGTCACCCACGCCCTGCAATACGTCTTCGGGCCGGAGATGGAGTTTGCGATTAACTTAGAAGTTCTGCGCGGCCGGCCGGAAGCGGACTTCCGGGTGATCTCCACCTACGGCAACCTCATGGTTAACAACCGACCGGAGGATTCCCGGGGCGGCGGGGTGGTGGACGTAATTTCACTTGCGCTGCGTCTGGCTCTGCTGCAGTCCTATCAGCCGCCGATCGACGGGCCGCTGGTCCTGGACGAACCGGGCAAGCACATAAGCGAGGATTTCGTCGCCAATGTCGCCGAGTTCCTAAAATATGTCAGCCAGGTCTTCGACCGGCAGGTGATCATGATTACCCACAACCGGGTGCTGACCGAAATCGCCGACCGGGCATACAAGGTCGAGCTGAAAGACGGCCGCAGTCTGGTTTCCCCGGCCGGCGTTACGGGCCAGGGATAGAGCCGGCGGCACGAAAGCGGCTTGACATAAGCCCGGGAAAGTTATAAAATGGTAGAGAAAAGACTGCAGATAATGCCTCTAGCTTCAGGCATATCAGGGCGAGAGTAATGTCCAATTACGGAGCCAAATTCAGTTGTTGGCTCTCTTTTTGGGTCTATCGCTGCATTCTCGAGAATATTACAGGAGGTGATACAGGATTAACGAAATTACCCAATTAATTATCGCGGCAGCTGCTGCCGTCGTATCCTTTGCTATTGGCTATATCCTCCGGAAGAATATCGCTGAAGCTAAGATAAAGTCCGCTGAGGAAGCCGCCCGGAAGTTAGTAGAGGAAGCGGCCAAAGAAGCTGAAGGCAAGAAAAAAGAAGCGGTTCTGGAAGCCAAAGACGAGGTCCATAGACTCCGGAGCGACCTGGATAAGGAAACCCGGGAACGCCGCACCGAGCTCCAGCGGACCGAGCGCCGCCTGCTGCAAAAGGAAGAAACCATCGACCGCAAGGTTGAGGCTCTGGAGCGGCGGGAAGACAACATGAGCAAGCGGGAGCAGGATATCGAACAGCTCCGGGACGGGATCAAAGAACTGCACCACCAGCAGGTAATGGAACTGGAGCGTCTCTCCGGGCTGACCTCGGAAGAAGCCCGTCGGCTGCTCCTGGCCAACATCGAAGTGGATATCCGCCACGACGCCGCCGTAATGATCAAAGAAATCGAAACGGCCGCCAAAGAAGAAGGCGACAAACGCGCCCGCGACATCGTCTCCACCGCCATTCAGCGCTGCGCGGCCGACCACGCGGTCGAAACGACGGTGTCGGTGGTGGAACTCCCCAACGACGAGATGAAGGGCCGGATCATCGGCCGCGAAGGCCGCAACATCCGCACCTTTGAAACCCTCACCGGCATCGACCTGATTATCGACGACACCCCCGAGGCGGTCATCATATCCGGCTTCGACCCCATTCGGCGGGAAACGGCCCGTCTGGCCCTGGAAAAGCTGATCACCGACGGGCGGATTCACCCAGCCCGCATCGAAGAGATGGTCGAGAAGGCCAAAAAGGAAATTGAAATCCAGATCCGGGAAGAGGGCGAGCAGGCCACCTTCGAGGTCGGCGTGCACGGCCTGCACCCGGAAATGATTAAACTGCTTGGGCGCCTCAAGTTCCGCACCAGCTACGGCCAGAATGTGCTGAAGCACTCCATCGAAGTAGCTTATCTGGCCAAGGTGATGGCGGCCGAACTGGGCGTAAACGAGGAACTGGCCAAACGGGCCGGCCTGCTGCACGACATCGGCAAAGCGGTTGACCACGAAGTCGACGGGCCGCACGTGACCATCGGCGAGGACCTGGCCCGGAAGTACAAGGAAAGCCCAGAAGTCATCCACGCCATCGCGGCCCACCACGGCGATATCGACGCCGAATCAATCGAAGCGGTCCTGGTCTCCGCTGCGGACGCCGTCTCGGCCGCCCGGCCGGGCGCCCGCCGCGAAACGCTCGAATCCTACATCAAGCGACTGGAGAAACTGGAGCAAATCGCCGACTCCTTCGAGGGGGTCGAGAAGGCCTTCGCTATCCAGGCCGGCCGGGAAATCCGGATCATGGTGAAGCCGGAGAAAATCGACGACCTGGCCGCCATCCAAATCGCCCGGGACATCGTCAAGAAGATCGAAAAGGACCTCGAGTACCCCGGTCAAATCAAGGTCATGGTCATCCGGGAAACCAGAGCAGTCGACTACGCCAAATAAGCGAAAACGACCTCAACCGAGGTCGTTTTCTTCTCGAACGAAGATCCCGGGCGGTACCGGAAATAAGTCCGGGCTTAAGCAGGAATAAGTCCGGACAATGCCGAACTTAAAAACGCTATCAGTCGACGTAACATAAGACAGGGAAGGTGACCGGCGTGAACAATCGATTCGCCCGCGATAAGGACAAGATGCCTAATGGAATCAGCCTGCTGATCTCCATTCTGGTTCGTTACCCCGAAATCGGAACCATCAATTTCAACCCCCGCGCCCATACCCTCAAGTTCACCTTTTTACTGACCGAAAACCCGGCACCGGCCGCCTTCCAGCGCTTCGCGGCCAACGTGACCTTAAGCCTCGAGGTCATGGGGCAGATGGAGAACAAGCCGGTTCAGACCATCGCCCTCGAGCGCAACGACTTTGCCGACATCACCCAAATCGAGCTGACCCGCGATGTGGATACCCTGACCCAGGAAGAGATTTCGCTGATTATCCAGCTCTTCCGCCAGGAGTTTACCGACGCCCTGGTGACCGACTACAACGACAGCCTCCTGGAAGAGGATTTGGCGGTGCAGGAAGAACTGATCGACAATATGCTTGAAGACCTGCGGGGCACCAAAAACGACAAGAATTTCTACGCCTTCCGCGAAGAAGGCCGAGTGATGGTCTTCAACAAATAGCGCCGGAGGGCATGAGCGCCCCGGCCGCCGGTCATAATACATAAGGCAAAGGTTATCCTGGTTTTTGGAGGTTAGCTTGTGAAGGTACTGCTGATCGGGGATGTAATCGGGCAGCCGGGGCGGGAAATCTGCGAGGCCATCCTTCCCCGCCTGAAGGCCAAATACGGGGTGGACCTGACCATCGCCAACGGCGAAAACGCCGCCGGCGGGATCGGGATTACCGAACCGGTGGCCCGCGAACTATTTGCCCTCGGTATCGATGTCCTGACCATGGGGAACCACGTCTGGGACAAACGGGAGATTTTTGACTTCATCGACCGGGAACCGCGGATCGTCCGGCCGCTGAACTACCCCGGCCACCCGCCGGGTCAGGGCTCGCTCCTGTATTCCCGGCCGAACTTAGGTAAGGTCGGAATCATCAGTCTTTCGGGCCGGGTGTTCATGGGGGACCTGGATTGCCCCTTCCGCTCGGCCCAGGCCGAAATCCGCCGGCTGCGGGAACAGACCCCGGTGATCATCGTCGATTTCCATGCCGAGGCGACAAGCGAAAAGGTAGCGATGGGTTGGTACTTAGACGGCACCGTCTCCGCTGTCGTCGGCACCCACACCCATGTGCAAACGGCGGATGAGCGGATTTTGCCGGGAGGCACGGCCTATATCACCGACCTCGGGATGACTGGTCCGATGGACTCGGTCATCGGGGTGAAAAAAGAACTGGTGATCGAAAAATTCCTGACCCAGATGCCCACTCGCTTTACCGTCGCCAAGGGCGACATGGTCTTCTCGGCGGTGGTGGTCGAAATCGACCAGCTAACCGGCCAGGCTGGCCGAATTGAGCGGATTATGGACTATCTCCCCGGCTAAAGGCCGGGGAGAGTATTTTTCGCTTGCAATTCGGTTTTTCCAGTGGTAAGATAATCTTGACAAGAACTGGATTTACCAGGAGACGCGAAATATTCGGACGAGGAGGTTGCGCCATGGATGTACTGAAGGTCTCAGCCAAATCGAACCCCAACTCGGTCGCCGGCGCCCTGGCCGGGGTCCTCCGTGAAAAAGGGAGCGCCGAACTACAGTCCATTGGCGCGGGCGCGCTGAATCAAGCGGTGAAAGCCGTCGCGATTGCCCGCGGCTTCGTCGCCCCAAGCGGGATGGATATCGTCTGTGTGCCGGCCTTTACCGATATAATCATCGACGGCGAAGAAAGAACGGCCATCAAGCTGATCGTGGGACCCAGGTAAAGCGAAGGCCGCCTGAGCCGTAAGCCTGTTTATTCCCAGCGGATAAACAGGCTTTTATATGTATACCGGCAGCGAAAGGAGAGAGGCAATGGAAACGGCAAGCCAGGAACTGCACCGGCTATCAGTCGTCGTCGATACCCATATCGACACCCTGTTAAACCTGATTAATGGAAAGGTGGCCACCCTCGGCGCCCGCTCTGACTACGGGCATGTGGATTTTCCGCGCCTGAAAGAGGGGGGCGTGAACATCCAGTTTTTTGCCGCCTTTATCGAACCCCAATACAAGCCGGAACGCGGCTTAAAACGCGCCCTGCAGATGATCGATGCCTATTACCGGGAAGTGGAGAAGTATCCGGACTTGATTCGCCCGGTCACCTCCTACCCCCAGATGCTCCAGGCAGTGGGGGAGGGGAAGATCGCGGCCGTATTGTCGATTGAGGGCGGGGAGGCGGTCGCCGGGGACTTAGCGGTACTGCGCTGTCTGTACCGCCTGGGGGTGCGGGCCATTGGTCTCACCTGGAACGAGCGCAACGACATCGCCGATGGGGTGGGCGAACGCGAATCCGGCGGGGGGCTCACCCGCTTTGGCCGGGATCTGGTGCGGGAAATGAACCGCCTGGGGATGCTGGTAGATGTGTCCCATTTGTCGGAGAAGAGCTTCTGGGATGTCCTCGCGGTGGCCAAAGCGCCCATAATCGCTTCCCATTCCAATGCCCAGGCTGTTTGCCCCCACCCGCGCAACCTGACCGATGACCAGATTAAAGCCCTCGCCGCGAACGGCGGGGTGATGGGCTTAAACTTCTGCCCGGACTTTATCGACGCAAAGGAGCCCACCCAGGCGCGCCTGCTCGACCACGCGGAGCATATTATTTCGCTCGTTGGCCCGGACCATCTCGGCATCGGCTCCGACTACGACGGCATCTCGTCGGGTCCGGTGGGCCTGGAGGAAGTGACTAAACTACCGAACCTTACCGCCGGGTTGCTCGAGCGGGGGCACTCACCCGCCACGGTGCAAAAGATTTTGGGAGAGAACTACCTGCGGGTGTTTGCGCAGGTATTCAGCCGATAGAAGGAGGAGAGAGAGGATGGAAATCAAAGTAATCCACGGGGATTGCCTTAAGGTTGACTTGTTTTCTGGCGTGACCCACCCCGGCGGAGCCACCGGCGCGGCGGACCGGGCACTTTCGGGCATTATCACCGATCTGATCGAGTCTGGGGAAATAACCGGCAAGCTGCACGCCACGACGGTGGTGCATACCTACGGCAAAATTCCCGCCCGCCGGGTTGCCGTTACCGGTCTCGGATCGGCGGCGGAGTTTGACTGCCAAAAGATCAAGGGCGTGACTGCGGCAGCGCTGCGGGCGGCCAGAGCGCGCAAGGCCCGGACGGTGGCGACCATCGTGCACGGCGCCGGCATCGGCGGTCTCGCGGCTGAACCGGCGGCCGCAGCTATCGCCGAAGCGGCCCTACTGGTGGAGCACGAATGCACCGGGTACCGGGCCCCGGACCCGGATTGTTCCCCCCTGACGACCTTGTACATTGTCGAGGCGGACGCAGCCAAGGTGGAGGCGATTAGGCGGGGCGTAGTCCGCGGCCGCATCCTGGCCGAAGCGACTAACCTGGCCCGGGAACTGGTGAACGCCCCCGGGAACGCCATGACCCCGACCATCCTGGCGAGTAAGGCAGTAGAGATGGCCGCCGGCCGTCCGCTGACCTGCGAAGTAATGGGGCGGCCGGAGATGAAGGAACTCGGCATGGGCGCCCTGCTGGGGGTGGCCCAGGGGAGCGCGGAAGAACCCCGCCTGATCGTGCTTAAATACCTGCCCCGGCCGGAGGACCCGGAGATCCTGGCCTTCGCGGGCAAGGGCCTGACCTTTGACAGCGGCGGGATCTCGATTAAACCGGCGGATGGGATGCAGGAGATGAAGGACGATATGGCCGGCGGAGCTGCGGTCATCGGGGCGATGGCAGCTATCGCGGACCTCGGGCTTCCGGTGAATATCATCGGCCTCATCGGCGCCACCGAAAACATGCCCGGCGGTAAAGCCCAAAAACCGGGGGATGTGGTCCGGGCCAGCAACGGCAAGACGATCGAAATCGTGAACACTGACGCCGAAGGCCGGCTGGTGCTGGCCGATGTGGTCGCCTACGCCGTGAAGCTCGGTGCCACCCGCATCGTCGATATCGCCACCCTCACCGGCTCGGTGGTGGTGGCGCTGGGGAAGACCGTCTCCGGGTACATCACCAACAACGCGGCGCTGGGGAGCGACCTCGCCCGGGCCGCCGCCGCCGCAGGCGAACAGGTCTGGCAGATGCCAATTTTCCCGGAATACAAGGAAGCGAACCGGAGCGAGATTGCGGATATCAAGAACTCCGGCGGCCGCCCGGCCGGCATGATTACCTCCGGCCTGTTTATCGGCGAGTTTGCCGGCGACAAGCCCTGGCTCCACCTCGATATCGCCGGCACCGCCTGGACCGACAAGGAACTGCCTTACTTAGGCAAGGGCGCCACCGGCGTCGCCGTGCGAACCCTCGTGCATTTGGCTGAAGGTCCCCAGCCGGAATGAATGGGTCCGGTTACGCCGACCTGCACATCCACACTACCGCTTCCGACGGACTCCTCACCCCGGCGGAGGCGGTCCGCCTGGCGGAAAACTTGCAGCTTTCGGTCATCGCCATCACCGACCACGACACCATCGACGGGGTGGCGCCAGCCCTGGCTGCCGCGCGTAAGGTAGCAGTCATCCCGGGCATCGAGGTCAACACCGATTACGGGGACAAGGGCATCCACATCCTGGGCTATTACCTCGATGTGGAGAGCCCCATCCTGACCAACCGCCTGGCGGAGTTGAAGGCGGCCCGGCTGGACCGGATCAGCCGGATGGTGGCTAAACTGCAGGCCAACGGGCAAGCCATCGACCTCCCGCTGGTGCTGCGCTTCGCCGGCAGCGGCACCGTCGGCCGGCCCCACGTCGCCCGGGCGCTCATCAGCCGGGGCTACGCGACTACCCTGCCGGACGCTTTCAGCCGCTATTTGGTGGTAGGGCGGCCGGGGTACGTGGAGCGGTACAAAATCACCCCGGCCGAAGCGGTGGAACTGGTCCGGGAGAGCCACGGCATCCCGGTGCTGGCCCATCCCGGCTCAGCCAACCAGGACGAACTGGTGCCGGAGCTGATAAGGCACGGTCTGCGGGGGATTGAGGTCTACCACCCAGACCACGACGGGGGTCAGGTCCGCCACTACGAGGCGCTCGCCGCCCGGTATGGCCTGCTGCGCACGGGCGGTTCGGACGCCCACGGCCCGGACTACCAGCACCCCACCTCCATCGGCAACGTGAAGATTCCCGTCCACCTGGTGGACGCTTTGCACCAGGCCCGGGAGCAGGGCGACGCCTGAACCAGAAAGGGAGACCGTCATGTACGAAGCCTTCGCCATTTTGCTCACCTTTGGTCTGTTGCTTTACCTCCTCCGCCGCAAGGTCCTGCTCGGCGCCGCCCTGCTCGCGGCGGGCGTCTTCCTGGGGATCCTCGCCCGGATGCATCCCCTGGCTCTGCTGGGGTTAGTCGGGGAGACTCTGATTGCCCCGGCGACCGTGGAACTGAGCCTGACCGTGGTGCTCCTGGGTATCCTCGGGCACAGCTTAAAGGAAACGGGGAGCCTGCGGCGGATGGTCGATTCCCTGCAGGGTCTCTTCCCCAGCCGCAAGCTCATCCTGGGGCTGATCCCGGCGCTCATCGGCCTCGTGGTCGTACCCGGCGCTGCGATTATGTCGGCGCCTATGGTCGGCTCGCTGGGGGACGATCTGCACTATTCATGCGACCGGAAAGCAGCCATCAACCTGCTGTTCCGCCACGTTTGGTTCCCGGCCTTTCCGCTCGCTACCAGCCTCTTGTCGCTCGCCCAAATCGCCGGGGTCAGCATCTACTCGGTCATCCCCATCAACCTGCCAGCGGCAATAGTCGGCATCGTCGCCTCGTCGCTTGTTTGCATTGGCTGGCCAGGGAGGCCGGTTGGAATCGTCGCTGCGCCGGATCCTTTACCCGCTCATCCCGGCGGCCTGGCCCATTACCGCCGCTGCCTGGGCGAGTTCTTCCTGAGCACCGCGCCCATCCTGTTCAGTCTCGTTCTGGCGACGGTTAGCAGTCTGCCCTTTCCTCTGTCGCTCTCAGCCGGCATCTCCTTGGGGTTGGGGCTGAACCGGGTGCCGCTCTCCCGGTGGAAAGCGCTCCTGCTGGGGGGACTGGATTACAAGATCGCGCTCGCGATGGCCGGGGTAATGGTCTTTAAGGCGATGGTTCAGGCCAGCGGTCTGGTCATTACGCTCGTGACCCGCCTGACCGCAGCCGGGGTCGCTCCCTGGATATTGGTCATCGGTCTGCCTCTGCTGGTGGCGCTCGCTACCGGTTCCTCACTCGCGGCGGTCGGTATCGCGCTCCCGATCCTGCTGCCCCTGATCGCCCCCCGGCCGGATTTCCTGCCCCTGCTGTCCCTGTTTTATATCAGTTGCTGCACCGGCTATTTTTTCTCCCCCCTGCATCTTTGTCTTATTCTGACCAACGACTATTTCCAGGCGGAGTACCGTAAGGTTTGCCGCCTGGCTGCCGCCCCCATGCTGCTGATGTTCGTCACTTCCGTTGTCGTCAGCCTATTCCTCTGGCCCGGCGCCTAAAAGGAATAATTTCCCTGCCGCCAGTATATACTAGTGCCGGCATCAACCAGGGAGGTGGCAGGGAATGACCGACGAAGTGACTGGCCTGCGGCAGAAAATCAGTGTGCTGGAGCATAAGATTAAGAAACTGCGCCTCAGCCGGCGCATCCTGATGCGTCTTTTGGCGGAGATGGAGGCCGAGCTGGGGGACCGCCTGGAACGCCTGGAGAAAAACAACCAGATTCTCACCCGGCACAACCGCGATTACCGGCTGGCGCTGCTGACCGGGAAGAACCGCCCGTTGCTCTAACCCAGCCGTACTGCAGATCGGACTACGGTTAATCAATTAACTATCCCGCCAGCATCAAAAATTGAGGAGGTAACCGGTACAGATGGACGATCGATTGCTGCTGCTGAAGGAACTGACCGACGCTTCCGGGGTCTCCGGCTACGAACACGAAGTCCGGCAGGTGATCCGCCGCCACATCGCCCCCTACGCCACGATCGAACAGGACAACCTTGGCAGTATCGTCTGCCGCAAAGAGGGAAGCCAGTCTTCCCCCCGGATCATGCTGCCGGGGCATATCGACGAAGTCGGGTTCATGGTCAGCCATATCACCGAAAAGGGATTTCTCAAATTCGTCCCCCTGGGCGGCTGGTGGGAGCAGGTGATGCTGGCTCAGAAAGTCGTCGTCAAAGGGTCCAAAGGCGACGTGGTAGGTCTCGTTGGCTCCAAGCCACCCCATATCCTGTCGCCGGAAGAGCGGAAGAAGATGGTCGAAAAGAAGGATATGTTCATCGATATCGGGGCTTCAAGCGCGGAGGAGGCTAAAACGGTCTTCGGCGTCAAGCCGGGCGACCCGATCATCCCGGTCAGCCCCTTTGAACCGATGCGCAACCCGAAATTGATTATGGCCAAGGCCTGGGACGACCGGATCGGCTGCGCCCTGTTTATCGAAGTGATCAAACGGCTGCAGGCGCTGGAGCACCCGAACACGGTTTACGGCGTCGGCACCGTGCAGGAAGAAGTCGGTCTGCGGGGTGCGCAGACCAGCGCCGCGGTGGTCAATCCGGATGTCTGCCTCACCCTGGAAGTCAGCATCGCCGGCGATACCCCGGGGATGAACAAAGACGAACCCCCCACCGAAAAACTGGGACAGGGTCCGGTAATTCTGCTGGCCGACGGGTCGGCGATCCCGAACATCGCCCTGCGCGACCTGGCGGTGGCCACTGCCGAAGCCAATGGCATCCCCTACCAGCACTCGGTGATGATGGGCGGGGGGACCGATTCCGGGAAGATCCATATGTATTCCCGCGGCGTCCCCAGTTTGGTGATCGGCGTGCCCACCCGGTACATCCACAGCCACACCGGGATCATCCATACCGACGACTACGAGAACGCCATCCGTTTGCTGGTCGCAATGATCCAGCGGATGGACGCGGCCACCGTCCGCAGCTTCACCGCCTAAGTCATAGCTTAATCTGCCCGCTGTAAACAAAAGTCCGGACACTGATAGTGCCCGGACTTTTTGCGTGCTTCAGACTGGCCGCTCGCGGTCACGGCCGGCTTGACCGCAGGGAAAACCTGCCGGAGTGAAAAAACGGCAGGGCGGGGAAAATAGAGGTAGCTAGCAAACAAAATGACAGCAAAGGAGGACTATTTGTGCCAAAAACCAAATACCTGGTTGGAATGCTTCTCCTGGCGCTCCTGGCCGCCGGTTTTACCGGCTGCTATCCATTCCGCAAACCTGCCCCGCCGGCCGCCCCGCAGGAGGTGACGCCGCCCGCCCCGGTACCCGTACCGGATACGGCCGGTCCAGCCGATAACCAGGACTACGAGACGGCGATTGAACAAATCAGCGGGGTCAAGGGGGCGACGGTAGTTAGGGTCGAGAGTACCATTCTGGTTGGGATTGACCTGCCTCCGGACACTGCGGCGGCCAAAACGGCTTCGATCAAAGCGGAAGCGATTCAAAAGGTCCGGACCGTCAATCCGGCGGTGACCAAGGTGGCGGTAACGGCGGACCCCGACTTAGTGACGCGCATCCGGAACGTCGCCGCTGACATCAAGGCCGGGAAACCCATCGCCGGCCTGATGAACGAGATCACGGCCATTCTGCAGCGCATTAGTCCGGCGATCAGCCTGACCGAAGACGACTGATACTGGGGTCAGGGGTAAGAGCGGTTTAGGGTCAGGTGCCCGCCCAGGGTCACCGCGGCATCACCCTCGATGGTCAGTTCGACCGACTTGATCCCCGGCAGTTCCCGCAGGGTCCGGACCAGGGAGTTGATGAGGGTGAGTTCGTTATACCGGTTGTCGTCCCAAACCGCTGTGATGTTCCCGTCTAAATCGAGGCGCACCGTGTCGCCATCGAGGACCAGGGAGTTTAGGCGGGCGCCGGCCGGGAAGGTTGGCCAGAGACCACTCTCAGACGTCGGGCCAAGGATCAGTTCGTCCACGAGACCGGTCGCCAGGCGGGTGAGAAAAGCGGTCTGCCGGTCGCCCGTAGTCATCTGGGTGACCTCCATGGTCTGGGGCAGCAGGCGGCGGGAGGCGGTCAGGCTGGCGGGATTTGGCTCGTGGCCCGCAAAATAGAGGGTATAGATATCGCGGTTGGCGCTCTCGTCGGCCGCGATTTCTGTCGGCAAGGCAGGGGAGGGGAGGATATCCGGCGCGAGCGCCGGAGCGCTTCCTTCGGCAGCGTTAATGCCCCGGACGATGGCCTGGGCGATTTCCTCCTGGAAGCGGGTGTCGCGCAGCAGCATCCGGTCGGTAGGATTAGAGAGGAAGCCAAGCTCGACCGCGACCGCCGGTGCCGCCACCGCTTCCAGCAGATAGTAAGGCGCGTAGAAGGGTCCGGTCGCGGCGCTGCCCGGCCACAGGTGCGCGAGTTCACTCGCCAACGCCGTCGCCAGACTCCGGCTGGGCAGGGAGCCTTCCGGGTAGAAGATCTGCGGTCCGGTGGCAGTGGCCGATAGGTGGCTCCCGGTATGGAGAGTTAAGAGGAGGGTGGGGGAGGAGCGCGCGGCGGCGGCGGCCCTTAGTTCCAGGTCGCGCATCCGGCGCTGGGGCAGGGAGCCACCGGGCGCGGCCAGGCCGGTGTCGTGGTTGCGGGTCAGCACCACGCGGTAACCGGCATCGGTCAGGTACCCACGCAGGCAGCGGGCAACCGCCAGGCTGAAATTCTTTTCCTGCAGGTCCCCGATCGTGATCCCCGGGTCGTACCCACCGTGCCCGGGATCGATGAGGACGACCGGGCGCAGGTCCGGCCCAAAGGCGGGCGGCAGGGCGGCCGCCAGCCACGTGGCCAGACCCAGCAGCAGAAAAGCGATCACCGCAAAACGCCGGCAATCCCGACGGGAGAAATACTTCACCTTTAACATTATGCTCCCTCCCCCGATGTATCCTATCTATTCATACGGGGGGAGGGAGCATAATATGTTAGTTGCTAGGTCAGGGGATCAGTCTTGCCAGAGCGGGTCGATATCCACATTCTGTACCGCCGAGGCCAGTTTTTGGCGCAGGTTCGGGTACCTTTCGGCCAGGGTGGCAATCAGTTCCTTCATCTCCTGCCGCTTGGTGCGGCCATTCGCCGGACAGCAGTTGTCAGTGACCGGGAATTGCCTGACTTCGGCCAGGGTCCGGATCAGCGCCTCCGGGACGAAGACCAGGGGGCGGATGACGGTGAGGTCCGAACGGGTGAGGTAAGAGCGGGGTGAAAAGGTATTGATGCGGCCCTCAAAAAACAGCCCCAGGAGCAGGGTCTCGATCACATCGTCCTGATGGTGCCCGAGAGCGACTTTATTGCACCCGAGCTCCCGCGCCAGGTTGTTTAGGGCTCCCCGGCGCAGTTTGGCGCAGAGCGAACAGGGGTTGCTCTCCTGCCGGTGCTCAAAAACGATCGCAGCGATGGCGGTGGGGCTATGGAGGAAGGGGACGTCCCGCACGCGACAGAACTCAGCGACGGCGACGGTTTCGATCCCTTCGCTCAGGCCCAGCATCACTGCCTGCAGGGTGAATGGGACCGGGGCGTAACGCTGCAACGCCGAGAGAGTATCGACCAGGGTCAAACTGTCTTTCCCGCCGGAGAGCCCGATCACAATCCGGTCGCCGGGGGAAATCAAAGCAAACCGTCCGATTGCCCGGCCGGTTTTTTGGCGGATAATCCGTTCCAGACGTTCAGGGGAACCGGTCCAAGCGTCCACTCTTATTCCTCCAGCCTTCATTGTCGTTGCTTTATTATAAGCTTTCTGCCAGATAAAATCCAGTCCAGAGCGTTTGGCAGGGTATTCCAGCCGGTGGCGTGCATAAAACCCTCCATATGTACCCTAGGCTATGGAAAAGGTTCCAACGGAGGTCACAAAATGTCCAAAGCTAAAAGGTGCTTATTGCTTATCATGCTCATGATGATCAGCCTCATTATCGTGCCGATAGCCCAAGTCCAGGCCGGCAGCTTCGTTACCGCCGATGCCGCGATTCTGCTTGACGCCCGCACCGGGGTGATTTTGTACCAGGAACGCGCCTACGAGCGGCGCCCGCCGGCCAGCACGACCAAAATCATGACCGCGATTATTGCCCTGGAGCGGGGCAACTTAGACGCGCGGGTTAAGGTCAGCCGTCACGCCGCGACTACCCCGGGCTCGTCTATCTGGCTGCGCGAAGGGGAGGAACTCTCCCTGCGGGAACTCCTGCACGGCGCCTTGCTTGAATCCGGCAACGACGCCTGCGTCGCCATTGCCGAGCACATCGCCGGCTCCGAGGCTAACTTCGTCCGGCTGATGAACTTATATGCCCGCCGCCTGGGGGCCTTCAGTACCCATTTCGTCAACACTAACGGCCTCCCGGCTAAGGAGCACTACACCACCGCCCGGGACCTCGGCACCATCGCCGCTTACGCCCTCCGCAATCCCCGCTTTGCCGCCATCGTCAGCACCCGCGAAAAGCAGATTCCCTGGGCCGATGAGGCCTGGAGCCGCAGCCTGAAGAACACCAACAAACTCCTCTGGCTCTTTGAG
>CAZHIT010000025.1:4743-16489 GCA_964533125.1 uncultured Candidatus Sumerlaeota bacterium | reverse complement strand
GCACCGGGAACACCCAGGCCAAAAAGGCGACATTAACTATGTCTTTGTTCTGAATGGCAAAAATGGCGACCAGCAGCATCAGCACGATCGACGCGACCAGACGAGACAATCTCCCCACCCCTTCCCGCTCACTTCTCTCTGAAGGGTTAATTCGCCGCCGTACGCGCAAATCCTCTTTACCGCCGAGTTTCCGGGAGATGCTGCCGCCCGGCGCCAATCAATTACCAGCTGGAAGCTACCACCTGACGCCGATCGTTTTCCAGGGGAGATGATTCCGACAGACCAATCTGATCCCGGTGAGAGTTTGCCGCCACACCGATCATTTCCCGGGGAGATGCAGCAGCCAGACGCCAATCAGGACCACCGCCCCGGCTAGTTCCAGAAGGGTGCTCTGGGCCATACGGAAAAACAGATCCGCATTTTTGGGCAGCGAATCGGTAATCCGCCGCCGCACCAAAAATTCCCACCCCAGCAGGCCAAACAGAGGTCCGAGCAGAATGCCAAACAGCAATAAGGTCTCCACACTGCCTGCAATGGTATTCAGAATAAAAAAGCCCTGCTTCCCAAACTGCTCGTTGTACCGCCGGCTGAGGCTTAAGCTAAGCCAGCGCACTCCCCCAGCAAGCGCCCCTAAGCAAAGCACCAGCGGCCAGGAGAGCAGGCGAAACCCAAACGCCGCCCCATACAGCGCCATCCCGCCCCAGATGAGGCCAAGGCCCGGAATGCGCGGGAACAGAATTCCCAGCAGTCCGATGAGCGAAACCAGACTGATTATCACCGCCGCCGCCAGCCGCACCCCCGCACCCCCGTCCGCTAAATGCCGTCTGGCTTAGTTATTTACCGGCGGCCGGGGTTTCATACTTATCGAAAACCCGGAGGCCGAAGCCCCCGGGTTAGGTCTACCGCGCCATTTTGCCGCTCACGGCCAGTTTGCGCTGGTCGCTTTCCTTCCACAGAACCCAGATGGGGCTTGCGATGAAAATCGACGAATAGGTGCCGACGATAATCCCCAGCACCATCGCGAGCGAGAACTCCCGCACCGTGGCCCCACCCAGGACCAGGACGGCGGCGATGGTAAACAGAGTCGTGAGCGAGGTGTTCAGGGAGCGGGTCAGAGTTTCCATAATACTGGAGTCCACCATCTCCCGCAAGGAGTTCCACTTCCGCTGCCGCAGATTCTCCCGGATGCGATCGAAGACGACGATGGTATCGTTGATAGAGTAACCGACGATGGTCAAAATCGCCGCAATAAAGGAACTGCTGATCGGGAACTGCAAGAGTGAAAAGACCCCAATGACTATGAGCGAATCGTGGATGAGAGCGGCGATGGCGGCAATGGCGAACCGGAACTCAAACCGGAAGGTAATATAGATGACCATACCTACCGCAGCGACCAGCAAAGCCAAAAACGACTTGCTGCGCAGTTCCCGGCTGAACGCGGCATCCACCGCCTCATCCCCCAGTTTTTCATAGGGCGCAACCTTGGCGGTCAAAGCGGCGAGGACACCCGCCTTCTGGGTTTCGTTCAGGGGTGGGGTCTGGATAATCACTTCCTGTCGGGCGCTCTGACTCCCGCCGCTCCCTTCTGCCATTTGGATGCGGCTTTGGCCCAGACCGGACTCCTGTAACACTTCCCGGATCTCCAATTCCGTCACTGCCCGCGCAAACTCCAGGGTAAACAGGTTACCTCCGGTAAAATCAATACTCAGATTCAAGCCCCGCCCTGGGATTAGGAGCGAAACCAAGCCGATTAGCAGCAGCACCCCGGAAATCCCAAACCAAGTCTTCCATCGATCCACAATTTTCATTTATCCCGCCCCCTTATGCCCCGACCAGAAACTTGGCGTTTTTACCTCCGGTAATCCCGATCACCAGGCGGAGCACCACCCGGGTAATGGTGATCGCGGTAAACATGCTGGCCAAAATGCCGATGGATAGCGTCACCGCAAACCCTCTTATCGGCCCGGTGCCGAAGTAAAAGAGCACCGCAGCAGCGATCAGCGTGGTCACATTCGAATCCAAAATCGTCCTAAACGCCTTGCGGAAGCCGGCGTCCAGGCTCGCCCGCAGGGTTTTCCCGGCCCGCAGCTCTTCTTTGATCCGCTCAAACACGATGACGTTGGCGTCCACCGCCATCCCGACCGAGAGGATGATCCCGGCCACCCCGGGCAGGGTCAGGACCGCGTGCAGGCCCTGCAATACGCCCAGCACCAGCATCACGTAGACGATCAGGGCGAAGTTCGCCACCGCTCCCGGCAGGCGATAGGTGAGGAGCAGGAACGCCAGCACAAATGCGATCCCGACCAGGCCGGCCTTAATGCTCTTGGCGATCTGGTCTTCGCCCAGGGTCGCGCTCACAAACCGCATCTCCCGCTGGGCCACGTCCACTGGCAGCGAACCGGAGTCGAGCATAATCTCAATCTCCTGCGCCTCGGAAAACTGGTCGTAACCGGTGATCACCGCTTTGCCGTTGGTGATCGGCTCCCGGACATTGGCGATTTGCACCACCTCGTCATCCAAAAAGATGATTATCGGGCGCTGGCCCACCGCCGCCTTGGTCGTCGCCGCGGCAAACCGCTCCGTCCCCGCCGCATCCATCTCCAAAGAAACGACATTCTCTTCCAAACCCATCTCGTTTGCGGTAATCATCGCCGTTGCGTCCTTTAAGTTCGCCCCGGTGATAATCGGGGTGACCACCGGGTTCGGCAGGATCGCCGCCTCGGTCACGATAACCCCGTCTTCGTCCCGGAATTCGAGCTTCGCCATCTTCCCGATTACCGCGAGCGCCTCTTCCGGATTATTCACCCCCGGCAGCTGCACCACAATCCGGTGCTGACCCAACAGCTGAATCACCGGTTCGGTCAGACCCAGCCGGTTCACCCGCTCCTCGATAATGCTCCGGACCTCCCGCACCTTTGCTGCCGTCAATGGCCGGTCCGGCGTATCCAGCGCCTCAAAGACGATATACGTCCCCCCTCGCAAATCCAGGCCCAGACGCATCTGGCCGATAAACGGCGTCCCCCACAACGGCTGCTCCCTCCCAGGCAGGTACACCGGCCGGACGAACGCATAAGTGCCGGCGCTCACCACCGCGGCGATAACCAGCAGGATGAAGGTATTTTTCCACTTCATCAAAGCTCCCCCTCTGTCCCCTTTGTCGCGTCAAATCACGGTTTCCATTATAAATCCCGCCCGGATTAAAGTCAAATCCGCCCTTATAGATCCGCTAGAGCAGGCGGACGTCGTTGATGGTCAGAGCGAATTCGCAATCGAGGTGACTCGCCGCCCGCCGGCACAGAATCATCCGGGTGAGGAAAATCTCGAAATAGTCCATAACCGGGCAGATCTTGGTATCGATGGTCAGCTCCAGGTTGATCCAGCGTTTTCCCTCCTCCACCCGCAAAAAGGAATGCACCACGGCGTAATTAACCCGGTCGTGGATATCAAAGGTGGCGACGTTGTCGTTGCGCACCCGGGAGCGGTGTACATCCGACTTGTCCGCCAAAATCAGCGCTGCGGCCGTGGTATTCACCGCCTGGCCGTAGGCTTCCTCGTGGTTCCCGATGGCCGCGATAATCACCGCAATCTCCTCAGGCGCCATTCCCAGTCTCTGCAGCGCTCCGAGCGCGATCATCGCCCCGCTCTGGCCGTGGTTATGGCGGCTGACTACATTCCCGATGTCGTGGAGGTAACCCGCGATTGCCGCCAGTTCCGTTTCCCGCGCGGGGTACTTTAAGCGCGTCAGGATGTTCCTTGAGATACTCGCCACTAAACTCGCGTGCCGGAAACTATGCTCGGTAAAGCCGATTATCCCCAGGTGTTCGTTCCCTTTCTGGATGAAAGTATCCACCAGGGGATCCAATTTCACCGCTTCCAGAGTCACCACAGCCCGGTTCCCTCCTTTGCGCCCGTCCGACGCGACGCCGGCGCCAAAGTACTGCCGTCACCCCATAATATTGCCGCCTATCTGCCGGTTTAAACCTTTTTCCGCCGGGGGCGTCGCCGCGGCTGGCACATCGTCCGCTGCACCAGGGTGAAGATGCCCAGGTTGAGGACGATATCGCCAAAACTGATCACTTTTCCGCCCGGATAATACGGCGGCGGCAGGGGGATGACATCCGCCAGGAACGGAAACGCCGTCTTGGAGGTCAGCAGGGTATGCTTCAGATAATTGCCCTGCTCCAGCAGCGGAATCGAGTACTCCAGACCGGCTTTGGTCAGCGCCTCGGCCGATACCGGCATCCGCCCGCCGTTTGCGATAATTACCACCGAGTTTAACAGCACCCCGATCGCGATCACCCGGATGGCCGGGAGGTTGCGGTTAAACCAGATGCCGATGAGCAGGATGAGATAAGAAGCGCCCAGGATGTAATTGGCGTAGCGCTCCAGAAAGGGCAGGTTGAAGGCCGCCGAAAAGCTGACGGCGTACTGCAAAAAGAGGGCAATAAAAATCCATTCCAGCCGCTGGAGGGGCAGGGCCAGCAAACGCCCCAGTTTACCCCCCCGCAGGAGACCGATGAGCACCGCAAAGACGACGATGATTGCAGACATAGGCAGTTCTCCCTGTTATTATTGGCGGACCCTGCGGCTGACCGGCAAGTCACAGGCAAGCCCGGCGAACCGCCGCCTTGACCTGTACAGCCCGCCTGGCCCACCCTGAACAATTCTCCGGCTTCGCCTTAATTCCTGCCGGCCGGGGTCAATCTCCTGCGCCCACCAATCAGAACAGCGTACCCCGGCGAGCCGGCCATATTCAGGCTGGGGTCGTTCTGCCTGGCTGAAACAATAAGAAACAGCTCCGGGCTTTCGCCCGGAGCTGCCGCTGCCCGGTTGGGGTTTTACTTGTTGGACCAGCCTCTGTCCTTCATGGCGGCGGCGATCCGGTTGATGGAATTGAGGTAAACGCCCTTCCGCATGTAGGTGTTGTGCTTCTTCGCCATTTCGTAGCCGGCGTAGAAAGCCTTGACCATCAGTTCTTCCAGCCGCTGATTAACTTCTTCTTCGGTCCAGTAGAAACCGTAGTTGTTCTGTACCCATTCCATGTAGGACACGGTCACACCGCCAGCGTTCGCGAGCACGTCGGGAACCACCGGGATGCCCATGCCAAACAGGATTTCGTCGGCTTCCGGCGTGGTCGGGCCGTTGGCGCCTTCAACCACAATCTTCGCCCGGACTGTGGGAGCGGTTTCCTTGGTGAGCTGATTTTCGAGCGCTGCCGGGATCAGGACGTCAACTTCGAGGGCCAGCAGTTCAGCAGTGGTGATGGGCTTACTGCCCGGGAATTCCTTAACCGAACCGGTCTTCTTCACATGGTCCATCATGGCCTTCATGCACATACCTTCGGGGTTGTACGCGCCGCCGTAAACGTCGACAACGGCAACCACTTTGGCGCCCATTTCGTCAATGATGAGAGCGGTATAGCTACCCACATTGCCAAATCCCTGCACGGCAACAGTGGCGCCTTTGATGTCAATACCGTAAGTCTTGAGCGCTTCCCGGGCGCAAAAGTCGATACCGCGGCCAGTAGCAGCGGTCCGGCCCAGGGAGCCGCCCAAGCTGATGGGTTTTCCGGTGAGAACGCCCGGTTCGGCGTGGCCTTTAATGTCTTCGTATTCATCCAGCATCCAGCCCATGATCATCGGGTTGGTGTTCACGTCCGGAGCGGGCACATCAATGTCAGCGCCGATATCGTGGGCAATGGCCCGGATATAAGCGCGGCTCATTCTCTCCAGTTCACCCTTGGACAGCTCTCTCGGGTCAACGATGACGCCGCCCTTGCCGCCGCCGTAGGGGATACCGGTAACGGAGCACTTAATGCTCATCCACAGGGAGAGCGCCAACACTTCTTCCCGGGTTACATTCTGGTGGAAACGGATGCCACCCTTGTAGGGGCCGATGGCGTTATTGTGCTGGGCACGGAAACCATGGAACACTCTGATGGTGCCGTCGTCCATGCGGACGGGGAAGTTGACTTCCAGGACCTTTTTCGGCCAGCGGAGCAATTCATGTACACCGGCATCGAGGCCGAGTAACGCGGCAGCGTCGTCGATCTGCTTCTGCGCGATCTCAAATACGTTCAATTCTTTCCCGCTCAATTCTTTCTCCTCCTTTATTTTCGGTAAAGCGCCGGGTTTATCATTGTTAGCGCTGACTTACCCACCTCCTTTAACCAAAGCTTACAGAGGGCAACCAAGAAAGGGTAGCGGCGATGCGTGCAAACCTTGCCCTCCATCCGGGCAATAATCGACGTCCGTTTATACCATATTCGCCACCGGATAACCAACTCCTGCTTATCCAGGAAGAATATGCGCAAACCGGCTAAAATATTGGTCCGGTTTCTTTTTGCTCCGGGTACATTCAGGTATTCGTTCCGTTTGTCACAAACTCCTTCCAGCGCTGCCGGGTTCCGGACGAATTCTTCCCCACCACGTAACAGAAGTATGCATCTCCGGTCGGCCCTGCATACTTACTGCTGCCCGGGGTCATTTATTTTCGTCGGCTTCGTCCGCTTCCGTTTCGTCTTCTTCTTTTTCGATCCATTCTTCGACGGTGCTGGGCTGGATCTTCTGTCCGATTGCCTGGCGCATAATCCGCAGACACACCCCATCGGCCACCTGAACGACCAACACATCGGTTTCCGCCCCGGCGACGACACCGCAAATCCCGCCGACCGTGATTACCTGGTCCCCAACCTTTATCGCGGTCCGCATATCTTTCATCGCTTTTCGCTTCGCCTGCTGGGGTTTAACCACGATGAAGTAGTTCAGCACCCCGAACGCCGCCAGCACTAAAATCAATTGTGGCAGGGCTGAAAGCAATTTCGCCATTAAGCCGCCCCCTTAGCGCTAATCCGCGCAACTTTGGTAACATTTACTTACTTCCCCGTCCGTAGGCAAAATCCTTCCGGAAAACCAGAAACTAATCGGTATATTCTGCTTCACCGCCTTCGGCGTACCGGCGGCGAAACTCCGCCCTGAATTCCGGCAGGCTGTCCTGCTCTATCGCCGCCCTAATACCGGCCATCAGCCGGAGCAAAAAGTGCAGGTTGTGGATCGTGGTCAGCCGCAGACCCAAAATCTCGTCCGCTTTCAGCAGATGGCGGACATAAGCCCGGGTGTAGTTGCGGCAGGTATAGCAGTCGCAGTCCGCGTCCAGCGGGGTAAAATCGGCCGCGTAGGCGGCGTTGCGCACCACCAGCTTGCCGCGGCTGGTCATTACTGTGCCGTTGCGGGCGATGCGGGTGGGCAGGACGCAGTCAAACATATCCACCCCCCGGATTACTCCCTCGATCAGGCAGTCCGGCGAACCGACGCCCATCAGGTAACGGGGCTTCCCGGCCGGGAGCAAAGGCGTCGTCTGCTCCAACATGGCGTACATCAGGTCTTTCGGTTCGCCTACGCTTAGGCCCCCGATCCCGTACCCGGGAAAATCCAGAGCCGTCAACTCCCGCACACTCTGCTCCCGCAGGTCAGCGTAGGTCCCGCCCTGGACGATCCCGAATAAGACCTGGCGGTCCGAGTGATGGGCGGCCAGGCACCGCTCCGCCCAGGCGGTGGTCCGCACGAGCGCCCGCTTGGTCGTCTCGTAGTCGCAGGGGTAGGGAGCGCACTCATCGAAGGCCATGGCGATGTCCGAGCCTAAGGCCATCTGGATTTCCATCGACTTCTCCGGGGTAAACAGATGGGTTGACCCGTCGATATGGGACCGGAAGCTGACGCCTTCGTCGGTCACCTGCCGCAGATCCCCCAGGCTGAACACCTGAAACCCTCCGCTGTCGGTCAGGATGACCCCGTCCCAGTGCATAAAGCGGTGCAGCCCGCCTGCCTGCCGCACAATATCATGGCCAGGGCGCAGGTACAGGTGGTAGGTGTTGCTCAGAATGATGCCCGCCCCGCTGGCCTGGAGTTCTTCCGGTGTCATCGCCTTGACTGTCGCCTGGGTTCCCACCGGCATAAACACCGGGGTCTCAATCGTCCCGTGCGGGGTATGCAGCCGCCCCCTCCTGGCACCGGTCCGGGAACAGGTCTTGAGCAGTTCGTAGTGTACGGTCATCCTTTTTCTCTCCTTGACCCGCAGGGACAGCTTCCCCCGGGAGAATCAGCATCGCATCGCCAAAACTGAAAAAGCGGAAGCGGCGGTTTACCGCCTCCCGGTATGCCGCGAGGACCTTCTCCCGCCCGGCAAAGGCGCTGATCAGCATAATCAGCGTCGACTTGGGCAGGTGGAAATTGGTTACAATCCCATCCACCAGTTTGAACCGGTACCCAGGGTAGATAAAAATTTCGGTCCACCCGCTCCCCGCCCGGACCACGCCAGCATCGTCCGCCACCGTCTCCAGGGTCCGGATGCAGGTAGTACCTACCGCGAACACCCGCTTCCCGGCCGCCTTGGTCCGGTTGATGGCTGCTGCGGCCGCCTCGCTTAAGGTGTAGAACTCGGCGTGCATGGTGTGTTCTTCAATCTCCTTGGTCTTCACCGGCCGGAAGGTACCCAAACCCACGTGCAGGGTCAGGTAGACCAGCTGTACCCCGCGGCGGGCGATTTCCGCAAGCAGCGCCGGTGTAAAATGGAGCCCGGCCGTCGGCGCTGCCGCCGACCCGGAATGGGCGGCGTACACGGTCTGGTACCGCTCCGGGTCCACCGGCTTCTCGTGGATATAGGGCGGCAGAGGCATCTCCCCCAGCCGCTCCAGCACGGCGGTCAGATCACCCTCGCCCAAAAACTCGATGTGCCGCCCGCCAAAGTCAGTCGAGCTCAGCACCCGGGCCGAGAGTTCCCCGGCGCCGAAGACGATCTCCGACCCTACCCGCACCCGCCGCCCCGGCTGGACCAGCACCTCCCAAACCTTCCCCTCCACCTGGTGCAGCAGCACCACTTCCACCCTGCCCCCGGTATCGCGCCGGACCCCCAGCAAACGCGCCGGGAGCACCCGGGTGTCGTTTAAGACCAGGGCGTCTCCCGGCTCCAGGTAATCGGGTAGTTGGTAGAACCGTTTCTCGTCGATCGCCCCGGAATCCCGCGTCAGTACCAGCAGGCGCGAGTGGTCGCGCGGCTCAACCGGCGTCTGGGCGATCAGTTCCTGCGGCAAATCATAATCAAAATCGGTCAGTTTCATGCCCTGCGTCCTCTCTTGCCCGCCGCTCAGCGGGTCTCGATGGTCACACCTTGGTAATAATGTTGCAGTATCTGTTCGCAATTATACCCGGCATCAGCCATGCCGCGGGCGCCCCACTGGGCCATCCCGACGCCGTGGCCGTAACCCTGGCCGGCCAGTTCTACCCCCGCCGGGATGTTTTGCACCCCAAGGACCCCTACCGCGGCCGGATTGGTGGTCACCCCGCCTGCGCCCAGCACCGTGATTTCCCTGGGCGAGATAATCTTCGTCCCGTAAGCCCCCTGGACCGCCAGCTGTTCTCCCGAATCGTAAGACAGCACCACCGCAGCTTCGTGTTCATCCCGGTCGGCCAGGGTAAATTTGGTGCTCTTCAGCCCCAGATAAGTGCGGAAGGTCGTGGCCGGAATTTCCTGGGTGCCGCTGCTGCCGCGGACGATCACCCCCCGCTGCCGCCCGGACTCCGTCGCCGTGCCCGCCGGGGCCACCGTATACACCTCGCCCACCCCCGTCCCGGCGGCCGCGAGCTTTTCCTGCAGCTCCGCCCGGGTCAGGCGGGTAAACCAGCTGGCGTGGGGGTTATCCGGCTGGCTTGAGTCAAACTCATCCGGGATTCCCCGCAGGTACGGGGTCGGGTCCCCCTTCCAGACATTTTCGTTATCCTCGGTATAGCCGCCCGAGGATGAATGGTAGACGGCGGTAATCAGCTTCCCGTCGTAAGTCAGCACCTGCCCGGCCGTCGCGGCTACCGCCGCGTTGCTCCGTGGGTCTTCCCCGCCCAAGCCTCCGTAGACCTGGCAGCAGACCGAAGCGCAAACGTCAAAGCCTTCCGCCCGGTGCTTCGATGCCCGCAGCACTATCGTCCGGGCGGCGATGGCTTGAGCCTTTAAGGCCTCGGCTGGCCAGGCCGCCGGCATTTCCCGGGGGACCACGCCGTATATGTATTCTTCCACCGGGAGGGTGTTGATCACGGTCAGGCCGGCAGCGATCGCGACGATCTCCACCTGCCCCCGGTACCGCAGATTATTCACCTGGATGCAGGGAACCGCGTCCCCTTCGCCCGCCGGAGGCTCGATCAGGATTGCCGGCGCGCTTAAGCCCGCGCCAAACTCCACCTCGCCGCCGGCCAGGTGGAACTCGACCGCTTCGCCATCCTCGATGACCGCCAGCAGATCTCCGTCATCCAGATCCACTACACGGCACTCCCCACTCCCGCGGATGGTCACCGCCGCCACCCCGCGGAGCACGCCTACCCGCACCACCGGCCCGGCGGCATCCTCATCGGCCGGGTAGACTGCGGTCAAACCCATTAAGCTCAGTAAACACCCGAGCATAATTAGCGCAATGCTTCGGCGCACCTTCCTGCCCCCTCCTGCTTGTCCATATTCTTGCAATATTCGACGGCAGCCTCTATTCTCCTGCCCCTCTCACCCTTAGCTAATGCATCAGACGGCAAAACTAAACCCGGCTCACATACGGCCGGGTTAGCTGTCATAGAAGGATGTGATCGCTTCGCTCTGGGCTCTTTATTTCCTTTTCCCCCTGGTCGTCCGGTCCAACTGCCTGGTCTCCCGGTCTTCCTTCCGGTCTTCTTTCCGGTTTTCCTTCCGGTCTGACCGCCCGTCCTCCCGGTCAGCCGGTTGCCTCGCCTTGGTTTTTTCTGCCTGATCCGCACCATCCGGCCCTTCCTCCGCTTGGCTCACCTGGCCGCGGGTCAGCAAGACCTGATTTACGCCACGAGCTTCCTTCGTTTTCGCCCTGTCATCATCCCGGCGGGCCTGGTCGTTCTCGTGCTCCGCTTCGCGTTCGCCGTCCCTGGAGTCCTTCTTCCCGCCATTATCCTGCTTGCCCTGGTTTTCCTTCTTATCCTTATCTTCCTTGCCGTTCTTTTCCGTCGTGGCCTCGTGCTCCGCCCCGGGCTGATCCTTATCTTTGGACTTATCCTTATCCTTGGACTGATCCTTTTCTTCCGCCCTGTCGGCTTCGGCTTTCCCTTTCACCCGCGCCTGGCCCTGCGCTTTCAGCCCAGCCTTTTGCACCACTTCCCGGGAAGACCCGCCAACGTCCTCAATCGCCCGGGTGATGCTTTTCTCCTTCAGGTCCGCTAAGGGCAACTCCAGGCCTTCTTCCTGCGCCTCCAGGTACACGGCGTACTGTCCCGCCGAAACCCCTGCTGCCTTAGCCGCCTGGCGCAGTTCCCCGCTCACCGGAAAGGCGCTCACGCTGTGCTCCAGTTGGTGCTTAGCCAGCACTGCTTCCGCCGCCGCCTGGGCCTGCGCCTGCAGTTCCCCGCCCACCGCCGCCGCGCCCGTATCTTCCTTCTGTACCGTCGCCAGGGTCAAAAGCACCATTTCGGTCAGGTACTCCTGGCGGATCGCCTCTTCCATAATCGCCGTGACGTAATCCTCCAGTTGGACCCGGTTCAGTTGCACCTGGGCGAGGATGGCTTCGCCGGCCGCATTCAGGGGTTCCGCCTTCAGCACCATCCCTTCCCGGCTGACCGAGAGTTCGATACTCGGGTTAATATCCATCGTGATCACGGCAAAGGCTGCCGGCGCCCACAGCGGCGCGGCCGCGGCACGCCTCACCGGCGGCGCCGACCTCGCGCGGGTGCGTTCGTTCGTCCAGCGGCGG
>CAZHIT010000025.1:0-4733 GCA_964533125.1 uncultured Candidatus Sumerlaeota bacterium | reverse complement strand
ACCGGGAAGAGCAAGGCAACCAGCAGGCAGGCAGCAATCGCCCACTGCCCGGTCGCAAATCCAGTCTGACCCGAAAGGAAATCGACCTCCGCCCCCACCGGCGCGGCCGCCGCCAGGCGCACCCGGCGAAACTCCCCTTCCGGCGTCAATACGACCGCCGATCTTCCTTTGGCTTCGATCACAACACCCCGTCCCGGCATGGTTTTACTCCTCTCTGGCCGCGCCATAATTGATCCGCAGCGCCCGCTGTTGTCCTTATCCCCGGAGATAATCGGCCAGGTAAACATAGTCCCCCAAAAATACCAGGGCGATGGCGATGATATATTTGCGCTGCCTCTCCAGGGTTTTCCGGCTCAGGCCCACCGTCTCCGCCAGCTCCTTCAGCGGCAGTTCTTTGCGGCTCCGCAGGTGGGTGCTCATCTCCGGACTGCGGCTGATCAGCCGGGCCACTTCAATCGCCCGCTGCCGGGCATCCCGGTGCCGCGGCGAGACGGCCGTCAGCTCCTGCAAAGATATGTTAAACCCGGCCAGTTCCTCACGATACTGCAATATTTCCTCCTGCAGGCTCCGCCCGGCATCCTGGGCCGCGAACTCTTCGGCTGCCCGCCGCACCAGGCCGGGCGGTTCGGCCGTGTTCGGGCCTTCGGCCGCTTCCCGGTACATATCCAGGGAGGTTTCGGCCTGGTACTTTTTTTGCCGGCGCAGGTAATCAATCAGGCGCCGCCGGATGACCGTTTGGGCGAAGGATAAAAACCGGGTGCCCTGCTCCGGGTCAAAGGCGTCGATGGCTTCGTTGAAAGCGAGCAAACCGATGCTCAGTTCTTCGTCGTTCACCGGCGAAATAAAGCGACCGCAGACTCTGGCAGCAATGCGGGTTATGTACGGGGTATACGAACCGATCAGGGTCTCCCGCGCCGTCTGGTCGCCAGAGCGGATCTGACCGATCGTCTCCACTATCTTCAGCTGTTCCGCTATGGGCTCCTCGCGGTGCCAGGGGAAGAAACCCACCGTGCCCACCTCGCTCTGCTCCTACCTTTTTCGTACCGCAAGCTGGAAACATGACCGTCTCCGGCGAAAAAAGGCTGGCCGCGTTACCTGCCGGCGGTTACCGCCGTCCGAAAAGGCGCAGGAGAGCGGTCAGCAGGAGACTGGCCAGAAGACAGGTCGCCAGGGGAAAGTACAAAGAAAAACCACCACGCTGAATCCGGATATCGCCGGGCAAACGACCGAGCCAAGTCAAGCGGCCGCCTGCCATTATAAACCCACCCACCAGAAGGAGCAGTAGCCCGGCCAGGATCAGATACCGGCCGGCTCCTTCCCAACCGTTCATCGCCTAAACCTCCCCGTTTTCCCGCAGCGGGAGGCCCAGATGCTCGTACGCCAACCGGGTGGCAGTCCGCCCGCGCGGGGTGCGGTTGAGGAAGCCGATTTGCAGCAGGTACGGCTCGTACACATCCTCAATCGTATCCCGCTCTTCGCCGATGGCCGCCGACATCGTATCCACCCCCACCGGCCCGCCGTCGAACTTTTGGATGATGGTCTGCAACAGCTTGCAGTCGATTAAATCGAGCCCCAGTTCATCCACTCCCAGCAGCGTCAATGCCCGGCTGGCCGTCGCCGCCGTAATCACGCTCTGTCCGGCCACCTGAGCAAAATCCCGCACCCGCTTCAGCAGACGGTTCGCAATCCGGGGCGTACCCCGCGACCGGCTGGCGATCTCTCTCG
Organism: uncultured Candidatus Sumerlaeota bacterium; assembly: GCA_964533125.1. Classification (GTDB taxonomy): domain Bacteria; phylum Bacillota; class SLNR01; order SLNR01; family JBMNPB01; genus CAZHIT01. Next base: position 3,008 of record CAZHIT010000025.1, on the reverse strand, counting down.
CCCCTTCCGGCTCAATGGCGATATTCAAGATCTGGGCTGCCCGGGTGACAATCTTCTCTAAGTCTACCGCCGCGTAGTAATCGAGGCGCGAAATGATGCCGAAGCGGTCCCGCAGGGGGGCGCTCAGTAACCCGGCCCGGGTGGTGGCCCCAATCAGGGTGAACTGGGGCAGGTTTAAACGGATGGACTTGGCGCTCGGGCCTTTCCCGATGATGATGTCGAGCGCGTACTCTTCCATCGCCGGATACAATATCTCCTCCACCACCCGGTTGAAGCGGTGGATCTCGTCGATGAACAGAACATCCTTTTCGCCTAAGTTCGTCAGGATGGCCGCCAGGTCCCCCGGACGCTCGATCGCCGGGCCGCTGGTCAGGCGGATGTTCACCTCCAGCTCGTTCGCGATGATGTAGGCCAAGGTCGTCTTCCCCAAGCCGGGCGGGCCGTGCAGCAGGACATGATCGAGCGCCTCCCCCCGGTGCCGGGTTGCCTCGATAAACACCTGCAGGTTGCGCTTCGCTTCCGGCTGGCCGATATACTCGCTTAAGCGCCGCGGCCGCAGACTGTAATCCAGCAGTTGGTCATCCCGTTTTTCTTCCGGGGAAATCATTCTTTCCTCCAAACCCAAACCCCCTTACCGGTCCCGAAGGTACCGCAGCGCCTGCCGGACCAGATCTTCCGTCTTCCGGGCCGCCCCACCGCTTTCCCGGGCAAAGCGCAGCGCCATATCCACCTCAGCCGCTCCGTAGCCCAGTACCGTCAGCGCCGCAGCCGCCTCGTCGACATTGGCGAACCCGGTCCGCTCCTCGCTCCCCAGCGGTAGCACCTTCCCGATTTTCTCTTTCAGCTCCAGCACCATCCGCTGTGCGGTCTTCTTTCCGATGCCCGGCACCCGGGTCAGCGCGTCGTAATCCTCGCCCACAATCGCCTGCCGCAGTTGCTGCGGGGTGCAGACCGAAAGCACGCTTAAACTGACCTTCGGACCCACGCCGGGGATGGTCTGCAGCAGCACGAAGATTTCCTGCTCGGCCTGGGTAGCAAATCCGTATAAAACAAAGGCGTCCTCCCGCACTTGCAGTTGAGTGAAGAGCTTAATTTCTTCCCCCGGGGCCGGCAGGCGCACCAATGTGGACACCGGTATCAACACCCGGTAACCCACGCCCCCCACCCCAATGACCACGGCATCTTCGCCGACTTCCGCTAATCTTCCCTGCAGAAATGCAATCACGCTTTCCCCTCCTGCGTCAGTTTCTCCCACACCCGGGAGTGCAGGCAGCACACCGCAATCGCCAGCGCATCGGCCACATCGTCCGGCTTCGGGCACTCGCTTAAACCCAGCAGGGTCTGGACCATAAACTGAATCTGCTTTTTTTCCGCCCGCCCGTAGCCGACTACCGCCTGCTTCACCTGCAAGGGGGTATACTCAGCTACCGGCAGTCCCGCGTTCGCCGCCGCGAGCAGTATCGCCCCGCGGGCCTGGCCGACCGCGAGGGCCGTCCGCGTGTTGGTATTAAAAAACAGTTCTTCGACCGCCACTACACCCGGCCGCGACCGCTCGATTATTTCCGTCAACTCCCGGTAAATGCGCTGCAGGCGCGCCGCCAGAGGGAGGTCCGCCGGGGTCCGGATACAGCCGTATTCCATGGCCCGCAGGTTATTCCCCTCCGAGCGCACCAGACCAAACCCGGTAATGGCCGTGCCGGGGTCAATCCCCAATACCAGCACCCGATCCCCTCCTTTTCCCTGACATTTAATAATTCCACAGACTGGCCCCTTTTCCTCTTTCCGGCCATTTCCCGCCTGTCCCCCAATAAAAGGAAGGAGCCAGCGCCCCGTCATTGGCTGGCTCCTTCCAGGATGGCCCAGATATCCATTTCGCTGGCGCCGGTTATCTCCCGCCGGCTCACCTGGTCGAGTTCCACATCCGACAAGGCGGAGGTTGGGATTTCGGTGATCTTAGGCGGCTCTTCGCTCCCGGCACGGAAGATAGCCAGGTAACCGTCCCGGATGCCCAGGTAATAAAGCCCTTCGTCCTCGCTGGCGCTTGGATCCCCGCTTTCGCTCCCAGCGCCGCCCGCCGCCGCCTGAGGCTCCGGTTCGGCCTCAACACTGTCTGCCGGGACGGCCTGAGGAATAGTCTGCACCGGGTTTTCCGGGGGCAATACCGCCGGTGGTCCGATTTCCCGCAGGCTAGAAAAAGTCAGCCAGCCGCTGACCAAAGCGAGGACCGCCAGCAACTGGATGAATCGCCGTTTGGTCCATAATTCCCACATGACCGCTTCTCCCTTCTTTTACCAGCCACGCTCTTCAGAGGTGGTACCTTAGGTTGCCCCGGAGGAGAGGCGGTTATACCTGGAGATGTAAATAAAACCACCCGTTTCCAGGTGGTTTCGTCTTGGCTGCGGGTCCGGGATTATTCTTCTTCCGTATCCGCCTCGTCGATATCAAAATTGGCGTACACATTCTGCACATCGTCGTGATTTTCCAGGGTCTCCACCAGCCGCAGAGCCTGCTCCGCTACCTTGCCGGTGAGCGCGATGGTTGACTGCGGCAGCAGGGTAATCTCGGACACGGCGGTCTTGATTTTGTTCTGGTCCAAAGCGTTCTTTAAGCCCTCAAAAGCTTCCGGGTCGCAGGTAATCTCAATCTGCTCTCCCTCACTCTTCATGTCCTCAGCCCCGGCCTCCAGCACAATGCCCATCAGCTCGTCTTCGCTGATTTTCAGGTCTTCTTTCTCCACAACCGCGATACCTTTCTTTTTGAACATCCAGCCCACGCAACCAGTCTCTCCCAGGCTGCCGCCGGCCCGGGAGAAGATGTAGCGGATCTCGCCAGCCGTCCGGTTCCGGTTGTCGGTCATAATCTCCAGCATCACCGCAATCCCGCCGGGGCCGTAGCCCTCGTAGGTAAACTCCTCGTACGCCGCCGCCCCGCCTTCGCCGGGACTACGGGCAATCGCGCGCTGGCTGATGTCGGTCGGGCTGTGGGTGGCGGGAGAGTTCGGAGGTGCC
>CAZHIT010000024.1:0-16792 GCA_964533125.1 uncultured Candidatus Sumerlaeota bacterium | reverse complement strand
GGTGAGCCGGAGCCTTGGATGTTCCTCTGGACCGAGCCGGAAGTGATCGCCGAAGTGCCAGTGGCAGGCGGTTACGCTGCCGGATTCCAGGCGATGGTCGAGGTTGGCGATTTTGACTTTGCCACCGCCGCGAAGAGCGTCTATCTGGAGGACAAAAACAGCAGCGCCGTTTATCCGGGCACAGTCAATGGCCTGGAAATCTGGGGCTTCACGGCCGAATTCAGCGGAGTACCGGCCGGCGAATACTGGCTGGTAGCCGAAGTGGACGATCTCTTTAGCGTGATGGATGTGTTCGTGGACAGCTATGACGAGCAGCCGGTGGTCTTCGGCTGCCAGGATCGCTGGCAGCCGGCGGGCGAGGAGTACGCCGAGTTCCGGCTGCGGGGCAGCCATCTGGACGCTCTGTTCGGAGAAGGCGATAGCCAGCCTTTGGTGGAGCTGCTGGCGGGTGAATCTGTCGCGGCGGCATCGACTGGGGATGACTGGACCTGGGTGAAAGTGTCCGGTGATGGCCGGGAACTGCACGTGGGAATCAAGGGGGCGGCGGGAGCAATCCCCGCGGGCGATTATCCGGTGCGGATAAGCAGTCCGGCTCTGGATCCGGTGTACGCCGCGCGTCTGGCCGCGATGCCGCTAACCTTCACAGACGAACCGACTCTGACCGGCGGGGTGAATCCCTATATCCTGCAGCAGGGCGACAGCGGTTATACTCTACGCCTGGATGGATTTAACCTGGGGGCGCTGGCGGGGATGGATACGGTCGTGGTTACCTTATACTGCGGCGATACCGCCTTAGCTCCGATTACTGCCGCGTCGACCGAGGCTGTAGTGTATGATGATGGAAACACCGCCGGGCGCGGGGTGATCCAGGCCAGATTCGATACCGCCCTTCCGGATGGTGACCAGTTTGATGGCGACCTGTGGTATGAGGTCGGGGTTGCCCGGATCGATCATCAGGCCGAAGTGCTGAGCAACGGCGACCTCTGGGTGCGGGTGATTGACTATACCGAGTTCTACGGGGTGGAGCCGTGGGAAATGGACCCCGCGAGCTATACCTGGGTGGACGGGGAAGGCTTTGTGTACGAGCAAACCCTTTATGGCTGCAATCTGAACCCGGATACTGATTATGAGATCTTTGTGCAAAAGTGGGACGACCGCATGGGCGACTGGGTGGAGTATGCGGCATACTTTGAGCACTTGGAATGGGATGATCCGCAGGGCTACCGGGTGCAAATGACGGTAGCTAACCCACTGCCGGGCGGCAGCTACCGGAGCTTTGTTTTCGACGGGGCAAATAGGGTTGGCGAACTATGGTGGCAGGTGAGAGCGGCGTGGCCGGGGTTTGAGGTGGTTTTGCCGCCGGCGGAGGAAATAGGGTACGACGCGACTGGTCTGGCTGACTTTGCCATCAAGCTCGATGTTGACCCCATGGCTTGGGGCGGGTTTGGCATCGACAACATCGATGTCAGCCTGCACGGGAACAACGGCCGGCGGCTGGATGCCGAGATGCCATACGATATTGTGTACATGGGCGATAATCCGGAGAGTCTGAGCCTCGCGGTCTATGCCTGGTTCACCGACATTCCAGCCGGTTACTACCGGGCGGAAGCCGGTATCCACGGCAACCGGGTGTGGACCGAGGAGTTCCTTATCGACAGCGTCGAAAGCCGTCCGGTGCTGACCGAGGTGCGGCCGACGATACTGCCGTCTGGGATTTGGGAAGCCAGGCTGCACTTTGACGGCATTAACCTACAGAAGCTGGCCACCGCGACCTCCATCGAGCTAAAAGACGGGGAAACGACCGTAGCCAAAGCGGTCAGTGACCCGGACGCCTACTTCGGGTGGATTTGGGCTTCCGACGACGGCCGGAATCTGGATATCGGTCTGAAAGCCGTGGGCGACCACATTCCCGCCGGAGACTTCACCTTGGCCGTATACGATACCGACGAAGAATGGGTTGAAGCCATCGGCAACCACCTGCCGGATCCGCAGGTGCACTTTACCGCCGGTCCCGTGCTGGATGAGGGAGTAAACCCCTACGTGCTGCCGAGCGGCGATGCGCGGACCTTCGCTCTGAGCATGTGGGGCAACCACCTGACGGAGATCGCGGGGACCGATACGGTGGACATCAGTCTGTGGGAGGATGGAGCCAGCGAACCCATGTGCGCGGACATCCCCGGAACGATCACCCTGAAGGGCGACCCGGAACTGGGACAGGGCGAACTGACCTTTGCCCTGGACGGCACGCAGCTGCCGGGTTACGAGACGTGGCTCTTGATCAAGGTTACCGACGGCGCTGGGGCGGACATTCCCATCGGCGCCCGGACCGGCATCGAGATCACCGAGCGGGCGAAGGTCTACGGAGTGGCACCACGCCAGTCACCTCTGGGTTCAGTGACCTACGACCTCGAACTCAAAGGCTGGAACCTTGCCGTGGGTGAAGAGTATATCGTAACTTTATACGGCGCCGGGGAAGACCCCGTGGTCCAGAGTATAATCGCGGACTCGCCGGAGTCCCTGCCCGTGACCGTAGCTGGCCCGCTCCCGGAAGGTGGCTACCGCTTCACGGTTGAGGAGGAAGTGGATGACCGTACCGAATGGGTCGGTGATGCCTGGTGGGATATCGCCCGGCCGGAGATTTGGATTACCCCACCTGCGGCAGCCGTCGCCAATACACCGTTTGACCTGGTAATCCAGGTAAACAATGTGGACTGGTCGCAAATCGATCTGGAAGAAGATATCAACATCCGGCTGCACGACCGTTTCGGCGTATCACATATCTGTGAGGTCACCGGTCCGGAAGACGGCGTCCTGACTGCGACCTTTGCCGTGCCCGTGGGGTACTACGACGCGCAGGTGAAGGTAGGCGAGGCCGAGCAGTGGTGGCATGGCATCTACGTGGACAGCGTGGATGGCGCGCCGGCGCTGGTGAAGCTAGAGCCGCAGCTGCGACCGGCGGGTGAAATGCACAGCGATTTCCGGATCAGGGGGTACCACCTGGGACAAATCGCCGAGGGCCTGACGATTAACCTGAAAAACGGCAGCGACATCCTCGCCACCAATGCGGGTGACGGCGCCTGGTACAATGTTAATGTGAGTGACCAAGACAGTGATACACTTGATTTTTGCCTGAGATCGAAATCCGACGACGGCATCCCGGCCGGAGAGGGTTACACGCTCGAAGTCCTGAAGGACGGCGTGCCGCTCCCGAGCCAGGTGGCCGACACGGTGAAGTACACCGACCAGCCCATGCTGTACGGCGGGTTCCGGCCCGAGGTGCTGCCAGCGGGGATAGCTGATTTCCAGCTTAATCTGGACGGCGCCTGGCTTGGTAAACTGGCTGATTCGGTAATTACCGTCCGGCTGTACGATGGCAGCGATGCGGTGGTGGCCGAAACGAGCGATGTGCTGACTTTCCTGAATGATCCGGAAGACCCGGTTGGCCGCGGTATTCTGGCTGCGTACTTTGCCGGGCAGCCCCTGCCCAGCGCCGAGCAGATGGGCGAGGATGGCTGGGGGTGGCTACGGATGGAAGTCACCCAGACCAAAGATGAAATCACCACCCCCATTCCCGGCAGTCCGGCGGGAATTCGGTTCACACGCAATGAGACGATTTTTGGTTCCTCTTCCGAAGATTATGACCTCGGGCAGGAGTTCTACTTCGTCGAACTGCAGGGGTGCAACCTTGATCCGGACACGCCGGGGAAATACTCGATCCAACTGGTTGACGACCAGGACAACGTTGTGGACATTACCGCCAAAGTGGCGGGGGTATACCCGGGCTCGTTGCTGGTTAAGTTCACCAACCCCGAGCCGCAGCTGCCGGAAGGCGGCTACCGGGTCCGGGTTAAATCCGGGACGAGTGAGATCGGTGAAGGCTGGTGGAATATCCGGGATATCCGGACTGAGTTCCAGATTACCCTGACGCCGGATACCATCGTCGAAACCGAACACAGCGGCGAAGACAATCCCTACTACGCTGATTTTACCGCCCATGTCTCCACCTGGTTCGCTGACTGGAGCGACATCGATCCGGAAACCGACATATCGGCGGTGCTGAAAGGTACGCAGGAACAGCATTTTGAAGGCGTAATAAGTGAGGTCAATCCGGATTACGGCACCTTCGAGGTATCGTTTACCGGAGTGAATGCCGGCGAATACGACCTGATCGTTTGGGTGGGAGCCGACGGCTGGGTGCATGAACCCAGAGTAATCGTGGACAGCTACGGAAGCAATCCGGTGTTCGTTGACTTTGACCCGGCGGTGATGCCGGCCGGTATGAAGGATTTCTCCCTGAGGCTGGAAGGTTACCATTTCGATAGGCTGAGCGGCAGCGCCTATGCGGAACTGCTATCTGGGACCGAAGTGATCGCGACGACGTCCGGCAATCCGGAGGGTGTCCGGGTCGATCCGGTTGACCAAAACGCCGGCTCTTGGCCGCTGGGGAACGCCAAGATCAGCTTTACTGCCAGCAACCTTGAGACTGGTATTCCGTCCGGTGAGTACAAGTTAGTGGTGCATGACCCAGGCTACGAAGACCAGAGCAATGATCAGGTTCTGATCCGTCACCTCCCCCCGGTGAAGTTCACCGCCGGCCCCGTCTTTGATGGCGGCGTGACCCCCTGGGCTCTGCCCTATGGGAACGGGGAGAACGACGAGAACGTGTTTGGGCTGCAGATGCACGGCGCCAACCTCGATAAGCTGTCCGGTACGGTGGAAGTGGAACTGTTCCACCGGCGGAGCAACGGAGAGCGGATCCACTACGCCACGGCGAGTGTGGATACCGGCAGCGACGTACAGATTGAAGATGCGAACGGCGGGTGGGGCTGGATGGCCTTTGAGGTAAACGGCCGCGACCTGCCGCAGTCCGACATTGGTTATGAGCCCTGGCTGGAAATTGAGGTCACGGATGATAACGGCATCGTGCCCTTCGGCAATGTGACCGGGGTACAGATTACCGGCCACAGCGTGATTTGCGAGGCGGACCCGCGCTCCGGCTATGCGGGGATCGGACCATATGCCGTAACCCTGAAGGGGTGGAACCTTGATTCGACCAAGACCTATACGGTGGCGATGGAAGGGCCGGAGGGTCTGGTCGAAATGAGCGCGGCGGCAGTGAGCGAGCGGGCCTGGGATTCGTTCCTGTACACCTTCACGCCGGCGCAGCCCTTGGTCCGGGGCAATTACCGGTTTGTGGTGAGTGAGGGCGAGGAATACCTGGGCGACGCCTGGTGGTGGTTGGACACCGCCTGGCTAGACAGCCGTATTCTACTGGTTGAAGGGTACACGGGCGAGACGGTAACCCTGACCGAGCCGGAAGGGCAGAACCTGTGGCCGGACGGCGCCAGCCTGACGGTGGAGTTCTACAAGCGACCGGACGAGCCGGGCAAAAACGATCCGTTAGTTGTACTGGATGCGCTGACCGCGAACGGCGATACGCTGGTCGTTCCGGTCCCAGAGAATTTCGACAGCGGGGAGTATGTACTCAGAGTCTTGTATCAAGGCAAGGAGGTTGCGCTCAGCGGCTTCCCGGTCCGGCCGGAAATAACGGTCAGCCCGGCCATGGTGACTGAGTTACCGGCTTCCCTGACCTTTACGACCAACGCTACTGATACACCGTACGTAGTAATCCGAATGGGTGGCAGCGAATACCGGACTTCCGGTTTTGCCTCCCGCATTGGGGCGACCGACGACTATGAGTTCGTCTTTGGCGGTACGGGGATCGTGGACGGCGAGTACAGCTTCATCGTGTTTGACGGTGATCCGGAGGTGAGCGGACAGCCGCCGGTGGCGGTTGGGCAGTTTACGGTGGAGGCTGGCATCGCGCCGGATGAAACTGCGCCGGTAATAGATATCGTCTACCCCGAATCGGGTGAGGTGGTAACCTCCGGGGAGATCGAAGTCGCTTTCAGCATCACGGACGAAGATGGCGGCAGCGGGGTGAATCCGGACAGCGTGATTAACCGCTTGCATCTGGGCGATGTGCTGATTACCGAGGAGTTTGAGTTCATCAATGGAACGACGTATGTGTACTTCCCGCCGGAAGCGCTGGCGGAAGGGGTGTATACGGTCGAAGTTGAAGCCTTCGACCTGGCCGGCAACCAGGCCTCGCTGACCTGGAGCTTTACGGTGGATTTCCCGCCGGAGGTCCCGACGGCGACGAGCATTGAGATTAGCGGGCCGACGCACCTGACCCTGCCGGCCTCGGGCAACGCTGCGGCCGCCTATAGCGCTGTCGTGTTTGACCAGGACGACATGGTGATGGCTGACGAAGCGGTCACATGGTCGCTCGTGAGCCCGGTGGAAGGGGTAACGGTGGACCCGACAACCGGCGCGGTGACTGCAACGAGTACGGCGGTGGGCAATGCCTTCGTTCTGCAAGCTCAGGCGGTATCCGATGCCTCGGTTCGCGCCGAGCTGACAGTTCAACTGGTGCGGATTGCGGCCGATTCAATCATTCCAGTCCTGGCCTTCGACAAGCCGGCGTACGCGCCGGGGAATATCGTGACCCTGGCGCTGAAGCTGACCAATGTGCCGGAGGGCGCCCGGACCAACAGTGCTACCTTCGAGATCATATACGACGACGAGACCTTTGAACTCGCTACCGGCGATGCCGAGACCAGCATCATTAGTGGGGTTCTCCCGCTGACGGTGAAAGGCGACGTGGCGGCGGGCGAGGGGCGCAAACTGGTGGCGACGTACATTGACCAGTCAGGGGAAGCAACTTTGGCGGATGGGAGCACCTTGTTTACCGTCCATCTGCGCGTGAAGGCCGAGGCAACCAGCGGCCCGAAGGTGTTCCAACTCGAGCCGGCCGAAATGTCCGACCAAAGCTTCAACAGCTACCTCGTCAACGGCGGTTATCTGAGTCCGGCGGAACCATTGCCAACCTATCATACCACCAACATCGTGGAGGGCAGCCTGGTCGAGGGCTATATCAGCCTGTACCTGGGCGATCCGGGGACCCTGTTTGCCAGTAACCGTCTCGCTGCCATGCAGCAGGATGCCCTCAATGCCGCCCTGGCCGAACTGCGCCTGACCCTGAAGCGGGATACGGCCGATGCGGGCCTGGTCTACACCGGCGCGGAGATCTTCGTGGCGGATGAGGCCGGCAATCTGGGAGTCAGTAACGGAACGATGGTAATTGCGCAGGTGAGTTTGCCGGTGACCGATATTGAACGGACGCAGATGGTGATCAGCGGCGGGGGTTACCTGGCTGAAACGCTGACGCTCAGCTTTGGTAGTGAAGGTTCGGCGTTGTTTAGTGCTGCCGAGGCTCCGCTGGTGCTGTATCCCGGCGATCTGGGGCGAGTGGTCATCGGCGGTCAGAGCGTGTCGCTGGTGCCGGATGGCCGGATCAACAATATCGACTTCTCGGCCTGGCTCTGGGTTTACCGGGCGAGCCTGCGCGGAGATGCGAGCGATGGGGAATTCCGGCATATGGATCTGACCAGGGACAACCGGATTACCAACCTGGACTTCACTCTCTGGCTCATGTCCTACCGTAATAACCTCTAGTTCACCCTTTCTGGTTCAGTTAGTCCCCAGTCCCTGGTCTCTGCCAGGGAATGGGGACAGCGTCCCCATTCCAATGCAGTGAATATGGGAGGTGATGCGATTCACGATTACCTTGCGTCAAGGATGAGTAACGAAAGGAGTGCTAAGATGGCTACCAGGAAAAAGCTGCTTTCTGTTCTCTTGATAGTTGCGATGCTCGCCAGCAGTCTGCCGGTGCTGCCGGTTGCCGCCGTTGCCAACTTTACCCCGGTGGTGGACTTAAACTCGGAGACACCATACGAACCCGGGGATATCGTCTCGATTCAGTACATGCTCACCGGGGTTCCAGAAGGTACGGTGACCAATAGCGCCGAGTTTTCGGTGGTGTACGACAGCACGGCGTTTGAGCCGGCCACCGGGACACTCGTCGGGGGGATGGCCGCCGATATCGTCAACGGGGCAATTTCCTTCGGTACCAGGGCGTTTGCCGTGGTCGACGCTACGCACAGCCGTGCGGTAGCGACCTTGCTGCTGATGGAGGGGGATGTTCCCTTACCCGACACGACCCCGTTGTTTACCATTAACCTGAAGGTCAAAGCTGACGCCACCGAAGGCGAAAAGTCCTTGACCTGCCAGGATGGGGTAATTTCTGATTCAAGCTTTAATGAGTTTAATGTGTCATTAGCCAACTACGTGATCGGCGTTGAACTCCCGCCCCCGGAATTGGCGACACTGGAAGTCGTTCCGTTTGAGGCGACGATCGGAGTGGGCGGCTCGGCCGACTTCTTCGCCGATGGACATGACCAGTATGATAACTGGATGTCAGTCCCTGACGCCACCTGGACCACCGGTACCCCCGGCATCGTTTCGGTGGTCAAATCGACCGAACACGACGGGGTAGTCGTAACCGGACTGGCTGTCGGCAGCACGACGATCACCGCGTCCAAGGGAACTGTTGTCGCTGAGGCCCGGATGGTCAATGTCGTTGAGGGGATCACCCCGATCGCCGACAAGGCTCCCGGCACCTACTATGGTGACTTGCACGTCTATTTCACCAATGTCGGAACTAACGACACTTACTATACCCTGGACGGCAGCGACCCGGCGGACGGGGTTGGCGAAGTTTACAATCCCGCCACTGGGGTGTTGATTCCTTACGCGCCCGGGACCTCCGTCAGCCTCAAAGCTGTCACGGCGGTCGGCGGCGTAACCCTGACCCCGGCGGTGTATACATACGACTTCGCTGCCTGGGGCACGATCGAAGCCGACTATCCGGACGGAATGGTTTTCTCCAACGTCAAAGAAGTCGGCCTGACCGTTACGCCGGCTCCGGTGGAAGCGACGCTCGAGTGGAACTGGAATGGCGGCGCCTGGCAGGATTACACCGAGCCGATCACGGTCGAGAATGCCGGGACGATCAATGCCCGCCTGGTTTCGACGCGGGATGCGGCGGTGGTGAGCCCAACGGCATCCTTCAGCTATACCTTCGATGCGACCTATCAGATGATGCTGGATTCGCTGGCGATGCTGCGCAAGCTGGCTACCTTAAGCCCGGAGCAGCTGGCGTTCATCATTGACAAAGCCTACGACGTGATTGATGTCGGGGTCTATCCGGAATTCGCGGACGAGTGGGCGATCCTGGGTACCAAAGGGGTAACCGCGGACGAAGTGGCCGATGTCGTGGCCGCCCTGGAAGCTAAGTTCGTGGGTGATGTCGCTGGCTTCAAGGCCGCCGTCGGCGACCCGCCGAACTACACTTACCTGGCGAATTTCGTGCGTTCAGTTGAAGAAGCCGTACCGGGCGAGCTGGTAGCGGAATTCCAGGCGCGGGGCATCTCCCGTCTGGAAGTGGTACAAGCCGCTCTAGAACTGATGTCCAGCGGCTTCCAGTACTTGACGGTAGACCAAGATCTGAGAGATCAGATCGCCGGTGTCCTGGCCAAGTACGGTATGGACCTGGAGGATCGGATCTGGATGGCCGGATTTGGTCTGAACCGGCCGAACTATGAGATTATCATCGGCAAACTAACCACGGATGAACTGATCATGGCCCAGAGCATCATCGATACGCTCAACGGCGTGGTCCAGATTCCGACCGCTAGCCCGGCGACCGGCGCCACCTACTACGGCAGTGTGGCAGTGGCCCTGAGTGTGACTACGCCGGGTGCGGTGATTCGCTACACGCTGGATGGGTCGGCTCCCACTGCGGCCAGTACGCTATACAGTGCGCCGATTACTCTGACCGAGAGCAAAACGATAAAAGCGGTGGCGTTTAAGGACAGCCTGCAGAGCTTCCCGGCTGCCTTTACCTACACGATCGCCCCGGTAGGAGCTCCGGCCAGCAGTCTGGCGCCGGGCACTTACTACAGCCAGAAGATGGTGGCTCTCTCCAGCGCCACGACCGGAGTCCAAATTCGCTATACGATCAATGGCGGTACGCCGACTGCGACCAGCACTCTGTATACCGCTCCGTTCACAGTCAGTGCTACCTCGACTTTGAAGGCCATTGCCTTTAAAGGCACTGTTCCCAGCGCTATGTCAACCTTCGAATATACTTTCTTACCGGTAGTCGCTCCGGCAGCGGATGTTGCGTCCGGGACCTACTACACGGCCAAACAAGTCAACCTGACTTCGGCAACGGCCGGCGCCAAAATCTACTACACGGTTGACGGCTCGGCTCCGACCGTGGCCAGTACACTGTTCACCGCACCGATCAATGTCAGCGCCTCCACCGTCCTCAAGGCGATCGCGGCCTACGAAGGCGGGGTCAGTCCGGTTGTGACCTACACCTACACTTACGGAACCGTAGCCGCCCCGACCGCCAGCCTGGCAGCGGGGACCTACTACAGCGCCAAGAGTGTGACCCTGAGCACGACCACCAGCGGGGCAGCGATCCGCTACACCCTGGATGGCAGTGTACCTAATGCGGCCAGCACCCAGTACACGTCGGCTATTCCGCTGAGCGCAACCACTACGATCAAAGCGATTGCGGTTGCGGCGGACGGCGGTACCAGCGCCGTGGTGAGCTTCGCTTATGTCTTTGGCACACTCGCGGCGCCGACGGCGCAGCCGGTGGGCGGAACCTACTATGGCGTCAAGAATATCGCTCTGAGTTCTCCGGCCGTGGGCGCCGTGATCTACTACACCACGAACGGGGCAACCCCGACTGCGTCCAGCGCCCGGTATACAACCCCCGTGCCGGTAACCGCGACGACGACCCTGAAGGCGATCGCCATCGCTGACGGCACCACCAGCCCGGTGGGCACGTTCGTCTATACGATGTCACCGGTGGCGGCCCCGGCCGCTTCGCCGGCATCCGGCGCCTACATCGCGCCGCAGAACATCGTTCTGACCTCGGCCACGGCGGGCGCCAGCATCTACTATACGCTGGACGGTTCGGCACCGACCACGGCCAGTGCCCAGTACTTCGATCCGATCCCGGTGAATGCCAATACGACCATCCGGGCCATCGCGGCGTTTGAAGGCGGCGTCAGCACCATCGGCACCTTCGCCTACACCTTTACGGGGGTAGCGGCGCCGGTGTTTGCTCCGGCCGCCGGTGTCTATGGTACAGCCCAGGATGTGAGCCTGACCAGCACTACGCCTGGAGCTACGATCTACTATACTACTGATGGTTCGGACCCGGTCACCAGCGCCACCAAGCAGACCTATGGCGGAGTGGTGAACGTGGCCTTGGGTGCTGCGGCCAGCTTGCGGGCGGCAGCAACCAAAGACGGTGTCTACAGCCCGGCGGTAGCGGCGGCCTACGAGGTCCTGGCGATCCCGACCGCGAACCCGGCGGGCGGAGCCTACGCTACGGTCCAGAGTGTGGTCCTGGCCGTCGCTAACAGCGGCGCTTCCCTGTACTACACCATCGACGGGGCGGAACCGACCAACCTGAGTCCCCCCTACACCGGTCCGGTGACCGTGAGCAAGGATCTGACTATCAAGGCAGTTGCGTACAAGTCCGGGGTTAAGGGTCCGGTCGGCACATTCTCTTACGACCTGACCACCGGCACCGCCGGCGGCAAGGTGACCTATAACGGTGCAAACCTCGCTGGAGTGCGGGTGACTGTAGCCGGTACGCCGCGCTTTGCCGTCACCAACGGTTTCGGCGATTACACCTTCGCTGACCTGCTGCCGGGTGCCTATACCCTGCGCTTCCAGAGCACCCAGGGCTACACCGATGCCACCAAAGCCGTGAATGTTGTTGCCAACGCCAATTCGGACGGCAACATCGAAATGTTCCGCGGTGGTACCGTGGTAGGCAAAGTGCTCAAAGCTGCGGATAGTTCTCCCTTGGCTGGGGCGATGGTGCGCCTGGCCAGTGCCTGCGGTACCGGTCTCGGATTCTCGGCCAGCGGGATTACCGCGGCGGACGGGACGTTCCGTCTCGAGGGTCTGAATACCGCAGCGGACTATGCGCTGACCGTCAGCGCGGCCGGCTATGTGGAATACAAGCAAGCCGGAATCAGCGTCACCAAGGGCGCCAAATTGACCTTGCTTGATGTCTCGCTGGTCACGACCGCGAGCCAGATCGGCTCCCTCAGCGGTACGGTCCTCTCCGATGACGGCGTAACGCCGATCGCTTCAGTAACCGTGGGCGCCTACAGCCCGACCGTACCCGACTCCTGGCGTGAAGTAACGACCGCTGCCGACGGCACTTACAGTATCGCCGGTTTGACTCCGGCGGCTGACTACGAAGTCAGCGTGTACGGTGATTTCGGCGGCAACTGGGTCAGCGCTATCCAGTCGGGTAAGGCTGTCCCGGCTGGCGGTAATCTAGTCGTTAACTTCTCCATCCCGACCCCGCGGACCCTAAGCGGTGTGGTCAAAGATGCCGCAACCGATGTCGGCATCCAGGGTGTAGATGTTATGACCTACAGCCCGACCGTGGGTGGCTACGGCTATGTGACTTCCGGTGCGGACGGCTCCTACTCGATCACCGGACTGCCGCCGGCCGCTGACTACACGGTCTATACCTGGAACAGCCTGTTCTATATCGACGACCGGGCTGACTTCACCGAAGATATCACCGGTAACCTGAGCCTGGATATCGAGCTGAAAGCCGGCGGCCGGATCAGCGGTAAAGTGGTCGGCAAGTCTGACGGTCAGCCTATTGAGGGCGCCAGAATCAATACCTACAACGCTGACTACAACGGCTGGGCCAGTGCCATCTCCGACGCCGATGGTAACTTCACGCTTTACGGTCTGCCTAGCGGCGATTACACCATCGATGTCAGCAAGGATGGCTACTACTGGTACAGCAGCAGCCCGGCGACCGCCGATGTGACGATCAGTCAGGCGACGATGATCGCTCCGATCGAGTTGGTCAGCTGGGATGCGGCGGATAACGTCTTCACCGGTACCGGCAACAGCATCGTCAGTCTCGACAGCTTTGTCCTGCCGGGTAACGCCGCCAACTTCCGCCTCAACCTCCAGAACAACGGCAACATCGACGTGACCGACGTCTACGCGGTGGTGAAACTGCCGATCGGCGTCACCTACGATGTGGCCTCTGGTTCGGGTGGAGTATTGCAGAACAACAATACCGAAGTGAAGTTCGCCCTCGGTGATCTCGCCGCGAACGCGGTATTGAGCAAGGGATTTGCGCTGAATATCGCCGGTGATATCGCGTTTAAACCCGGTGAACCACTGGTCATTCCCGCCACGGTCTTCTTCACCGATCCCGAGAGCAACGCTACGAACAACAGTCTGGGGGTAGCGAGCCTCGAGCTAATCGGTGCGGATATCGCGGCGCCGGAAGCGGCTAAGATCGGCACCATCCGCGTTTATGGCAAAGCAGCCTCCAACGCCGCCATCACCGTCTACGGCAAAAAGACGGCGGATGCTAACTTCCGGGTTATGGGCAAGACCACAGCCGACGGAAAGTGGTGGAGCCTGCTGATTAACCTGACCGAAGTGGGCGACTACCAACTCTACGCGGTGGCTAACATCAAGGGCGTGGACTCCAAGCAGTCCAATACCGTGCCGGTGAAGGTCAGCGACCTGCTGGCGGTGCTGGATAGCGTGACCGTCCAGGCCGGCTGGAACCCGACAACCACGGTCAAACCGGTCAACGGCATTCCGGCGCTGGCAGCTTCTCAGGGCACTATGGTGAACCTGACGGCTACCTTTGATGCTGCGGGCGGCAATCCCAGCAATGTACGGGCTTACTTCGACGGAGCCGAGTATACTCTCGCCGGCAGCAACAAGGTCTACAGCGGCGCCTTCAGTATCCCGTACACTGCTTATGGTGAGAAACGTATCTTCCTTCGTTACTACACCGAAAATGCGACATACGAAGTACCGTTTGTGGAACTCCTGATCCTCATCGACCCGAGCGGTTATGTCTCCGACGCTTCAGTCGAAGGCCTGCCGCGTCTGGCCGGGGTCACCGCGGTCTGCGAAGAACTCAAAGGCGGCGTGTGGCAGGTGTGGCCGGCGGCGAAGTACGGCCAGATCAACCCGCAGGTAACGGATGCGGAAGGTAAGTACGGTTGGGACGTTCCGGTTGGCACTTACCGGGTAGTCTTCTCCAAGGACGGCTACGACACCCACACCTCGGAAAATGTAGTCGTACCGCCGCCGAAGACCGACCTTAATCCGGGCCTGGTTTCCCTCGACGCTCTGACCACCCCGGCGATCGTCGGTGTGTCTCCGGCCATCGATGCGGACGGCGTGGCGATCAACGCCACCGTAACGGTGACCTTCAGCAAGCCGATGGATCCGGCGACCATTGACAATACCAGCATCGAGCTGTATGTCAAGGGCGGCGCCCTGGTCCCGGCAGCCGTGGCCTACGATGCCCTGGCTCAGACCGCGACCCTGACCCCGGCGGCGAAGCTGGCCAATACCACCGAGTACGAAGTCGTGGTGAAGAACACCATTACCGACAACAGTCTGCCGGTGAAGAATGCCCTGGCGGACGAAGTCAAGTGGACGTTCACAACGATGGACCCGGTGACCAGCGTAACCCTGGGAGCGATGCTCCCGGGCTATCAGCCGGATACGGAAGTAACCATCACCGGTTCCCTGTTCATCAACGGCGAACTGGCTCCGGCGGGTGAGACGATTGAGTTGACCGTGGAAGACCCCGATGGAGCGGTCACCGCGATCGCTGACGGCACCACCGATGCCGAAGGCGCCTGGTACTCCACCTACACTACCCCGGGCGCACCGGAAGGCACCTATACCGTGAAGGCGGTCTACGACTCCACGACCTATACCGACCCCTTTAATGTGTTCTCGGTGGCAGCGCCGGAGGCTTCCCCGGTGGCGGGTGTCTACACCGGGTCCCGGTCGGTGACCCTGACCAGCGCCACGGCTGGCGCTACCATCTACTACACCAGCGACGGCAGCGAGCCCACAGTGCTCAGCAGCCTGTACTCCGGTTCGTTCTCGGTGTCCTCGACCCGGACGATTAAAGCGATCGCGGTCAAGGACGGTGTAGCGAGCCCGGTGTCGGTGTTTGACTACACAATCAACAAGAAGTCCTCCGATGGCGGAGCGGTCACTCCGACGGAAGAAACGGCTGATGTCGACCTGACCGATGTGACCAGCCAAGGCGGAGCGGACGCGGTGGTCTACACCGTACCGGCAGGCAAGACCGAAGTATCGATCAGCGCCGCAGCGGCCGACAAACTGATGGCGGAGGGTAAGGACCTGATTCTGACCATCGGCGACGCGACCCTGCAAATCCCGGCCGCTGCTCTCGCCGCAGCCGGCGATAACGCGACGATCATCATCAAAGTGGAACCGGCCTCGGGTACCGGTCTGAATGCTCCGTCCGCCGCGTACAAGACGGTCGGCGGGGTCTTCGAGATCACGGCGCTCGAAACGGTCGGCGGCACCACCCACGCTATCTGGCCGCCCCGGTTACAGTGACCCTCTCCTACGCGGGCGCTGACCTGACCGGCGTGAACGAAGCCAACCTGGGCGCCTACTGGTACAACGAGACCAGCAAGGCCTGGGAGTATGTCGGCGGGACCGTGGATGCAGCCAAAGATACGGTGACCTTCGTGGCTGACCACTTCAGCAAGTACACGGTAATGGCGTTTACCTCGCGGTTTACGGATATCACCAGCCACTGGGCGAAAGCGGACATCGAGGTCATGGCGGCCAAGGGCATTGTGGGCGGCATGACGGCGACGACCTTCGCACCGGAAGCGCTGGTTACCCGGGCACAGTTCGCTACCTACCTGGTGCGGGCGCTGGGCCTGAGCATGGATCCGACCAAGCCGTTGCCGTTTACCGATGTACCGGCCGGACACTTGCACTATAAGGATATCGCGGCAGCTTACCAGGCCGGGATTGTGGCCGGCACCAGTGCGACCACCTTCGGACCTGAGACTAACATCACCCGTGAGCAAATCGCGGCGATGATCGTGCGGGCTCTGGCCAAGGCGGGCAAGCAGGACGACTTCGATTCGACCAAGACCGCCGAGCTGCTGGCGAAGTTCAGCGATGCCAGCCAGATCGAAAGCTACTTCCGGGCGGAAACGGCCAAAGCTGGGTACCTGGGTATCGTCGCCGGTCGGACGGCAACGACCTTCGCTCCCAAAGCCAACGCCACCCGGGCGGAAGCGATCGTGATGGTCGCCCGGATGTACTACCAGCTCCCGTAAGGGGAAGTCAGCCAAGAAATCAGCTCCCGTAAGGGGAAGTCAGCCCAGAAGGGGTTCCCGAAAGGGAACCCCTTCTGGCTATCCGGCGTCTATTCATATGTGAAGCAGAAACTGCCGGCGATGCCTTCCACGGATCACGCGGCGGGGAAAACTGGAGGATAGAGGATGAAAGGCAGAATGAGGAAGTATATGGCTGGGGGCTTGCTGCTGCTCCTCCTCCTCGGCACCGCCGTTCCGGTGGTCCAGGGAGGAGAACTGGGTGACATCTACGCGGAGGTCAAGGCGCTCTACCCGGAGGAGATACAGCAGATGGCCGCCGCTGGGGCGGGAGAAGGGGACCTGCGGGCCCTGATCAGTGATCTGGAGACGGTTATTAAGGATTCGGGGGTGCCTCTGACGGAAAAAAATTTGGCGACGGAAATGAACATCGCCTTTTTGACCCTGTATTTTACCGGGGACCACAGCGATGTTTTCGATGCCGTAGCTAATATTTGGGGGCTGGATGCCGCCGAAATCCTGCGGCTGTATCAGACGGGGGAAAAAGACGCCATTTATGCCCGCCTGCCGAAAAGTCTGCGCAAAATCGGCGTGCTGGTGAAGGATAAGATTATGCAGGAGTTCGCGGCACCGGATAGCCCGACGGTGAGCCCGGAGCCCGGGTCGTATAC
>CAZHIT010000023.1:0-16916 GCA_964533125.1 uncultured Candidatus Sumerlaeota bacterium | reverse complement strand
CTGCAGGGCGAACTGGAAGTTGCACTGGCCACCGTCCAAGGTTATCAGGGCTTGGCTCAGCTGGGACCGGATATTTGGGAACGGGTGATGCACCAAAGCGAGGAGATAGGACGTTTGGAGCAAAGTGACACCCGGCAGCAACTGGCGCAGATGCAGGCTGAAGCGGCTAAGCTGGTCCCGGCTGGGCGGCGAACCGCCTTTGGGCTAGGGATTTTGGCCGCGGCTGGCGGGGCGGCGTACTACTGGCAGAACCTCTGGCTCCTGGCAATTGGGGCGGCACTCGCGGTTTTCTGCCTCGCGGCGGATTACCGGGAACGGCAGCGGTGGGGGCAGCGGCGGAAAGAGATGACCGCGGCCATTGCGGGTCTATCGGCGACAGCGGAGCAGGAAACTAAGGATATCCAAGCGGCCAAGGCGGAGCTGGCGGCGATATTCCAGAAGGCCGGAGTGGAGAACATCCGTGAGTTTGGGGAGAAATGCCGGCAGTATGCCTCTGGCCAGCAGAAGGAAGAGTTGTGCCGGGAAAGAGTGGACAAGCAGCATGGGCAGGCGCTTGAGCTGGAGCGGCGGCTGGGTGAGCAGCGGAGCAGCATCAACCGGTATCTGGCAGCTGCCGGCCTAGGGACGGAGGGGTCGGAACCGGCGGCTTCGGCCGTAGAACAGTTCAAAGGGAATCTGCAGCAGGCCCTGACCTGCCGCCGGGATTTGGCGGAGTTGGACGGGCGGATTACCCGGCAGCAAGCGGCGCTGGCCACGGCGAGCGAAGCTATCACCGCTGCGGAAGGCAAAATCAGCGAGCTGTTCGCGGCTGCCGGGGTGGCCTCGGCCGAGGAGTTGAGAGAGAACTGTGCCCGGCAGCGGCGCTGCCAGGCACTCGATAAAGAGCGGGAGAAGCAGGAGGAGGTATTGCGGGCGGGTTTGCAGGGGCGGGAGCTGAGCGAACTGACCGCGGCTGTGGCGGCTTTACCGGCGGGGGAAGATCTGGCCGAGGTCGATGATACGGCCGTTGAGCGCTGGCAGGCGGAAGCCGATGCCCAGAGGCAAATACTCGCGGCGCTGGATGTCGAGCAAACCGGATTGGAAACACGCATCGAGGCCAAAATGCAGGGCTGGCGCAATCTGTCCGAGATCGAGGAAGAGTTGGCGGCGGCGAGGGAGCAGCTGAAGGAGCTAACCCGGGAGGCCGGAGCGCTTCAACTGGCGATCCGGGAAATCGAAGATATCTCGAGTGGGATTCACCGGGAATTTGCGCCGCTCCTAAACCAGCGGGTCAGCGAGGCGATTGGGATATTCACCGGCAGCCGCTATAAGGAAGTCAAGATAACAGAAGAGATTGAGCTCTCCACAGTGGCACCCGGGACCGAAAATCAGGTGCCAATCGACAGTCTGAGCGCCGGGACGGCCGAACAGTTTTACCTCGCGGCCCGGCTGGCGATTGCCGACCTGGTGAGCGGCCGCGACAACCTGCCGCTGATTTTGGACGACTGCTTCGTGCATTACGACGAGCGGCGTCTGAACCGGGCCCTTGAGTACATCGCGCAGCTGGCCAAGACACGGCAGGTGCTGCTGTTTACCTGTCAGCGCCGGGAAGAGACAGCGCTGCAGGCGATCGGGGCGGAGTACAACTACATCGACCTGAGTTAAACCAAACGGGAGGGCGTCTGCCCTCCCGTGTCGCATTATAATCTGCCGTTTTCTGCGGCCGGATCGCCATTGAGGAATTTACCCATAAGGATTTCGTCCACCGGGGTGTCGCCGAAGCGGTATTGCTCCGGCCGCCGCCCTTCTTCGTCAAACCCGGCTTTGCGGTAGAGGTGGTAGGCGCGGTGGTTGGTGCTGAAC
Source organism: uncultured Candidatus Sumerlaeota bacterium (assembly GCA_964533125.1). GTDB lineage: Bacteria > Bacillota > SLNR01 > SLNR01 > JBMNPB01 > CAZHIT01. The sequence continues at coordinate 15,074 of CAZHIT010000023.1, read as the reverse complement.
AGGCTGAGGAAGAGGCGGCGGAGCCCCTCCCGGCGGCCCCAATTATCTATGTATTCGAGCATCTTCGTCCCGATGCCGATGCCCCGGAAACCCGGGATGACCAGCATGCCCAGCCCGGCGGCGTGACGGTTCTTCTTCAGGGTGCCCCGCTGGAGGAAGGCATGGCCGACCAACTGCTCGCCGACGATCGCGACTAAAATGAACGGATGGGTGGTCATCCCAGCGATGATTTCTTCCATTTCGGACGGGGTCCAGCGGGCGGCTTCGGCCGCGAGGTAAACTCCTTCCGCGGAGACCTGGTTCAGTGCGGCCACAATGCCAGCGCCATCCCCGGCGCTGGCCGGGCGGAGGGTTGCGGTCTGACCGTCGTGGGTGCGAAAATGAACTGCCGGACTTACCACAGCATCACCCCCGGATTTTATTAGGACATCCTGATTGGGTAATACTACGGGAAAAGCGCGATTCCTGCCCAGCGGGAAAGGAAATGCGGTTTGGCCGGCATTCGCGGGGATCTGGTATCGTCAGACCGGCAGAAAGCAAGGAGAGGGGGTGAAAACATGGTGGTACGGAAAGTAGTGCGTATCGACGAAGACAAATGCACCGGCTGCGGCCAGTGCGTGCTGCCCTGCGCCGAAGGGGCGATTGAGATTGTGGGCGGCAAGGCCAAGGTCCGGCGGGAAGAGCTGTGCGACGGGGCGGGTTACTGCCTGGGAGTTTGCCCGGAGGGGGCGCTGTCGCTGGAGGAGCGGGAAACGGCGGACTTTGATGCGGCAGCGGTCGAGGTGCGCCAGGCGGAGAGGATGGAGAAGCCCGATCCGCACGGGACAGCGCTGCATTGCTATCAGTGCGGCGGGGGCGAGCAGGGGAGAGTACTGCTGCCGGTGCGGGTGGAAGGACGGAGCGAATGGGTGTGCACCCGCTGCCTGCCGCAGCTGATCCACGGCTAGGGTGTCCGGCTTGTACTCCAGAGGATAGAAAAAACTAAGGGACTGACCAAAACAGAAACGGTCAGTCCCAGCTTTTTGGCTGGTGTCAGAAATGCCGGGGCAGGTTATTGGTCCCGTATGGCCCGGATCTTAGCAGTATAGCGCTCCACGATACAGCATAGGATCTCCCGGCCCATCCCGGCGGTGACGCCGCAGGGATCGCCGATGACCCCGGTGGCGGTAACCGAGCGGAAGCCTTCCCGGAACAGCCGGGGAGCATCCAGGGGGCCGAGGTAGCCGGGCTCCGCCCGCTCCGGCCGGACCAAATCCGGGCGCAAAGCGAGGACCAGGGCGGTTTCGGCAGCGCCGGCGTGGGCGCCGACCTGAGCGAAGGTGTAGCCGTAAGGGTAGAGCGGTTCGGCCAAGGCCTCCATCAGCTCATCCAGATCGGCCAGGGTGATAATTTGGATGCCTTTTTCGGCGTATCCGGCTTGGAGTTGCTCAGCGACTTTGGCTACCGGACCGAAATTGCCGCCGTGAGTGGGCAGCAACACGATGTGCCGGAAGCCGTAGAGCGAAAGGCAGCGGCAGTAAGCTTCGATGGTTGCCGCCAGCAGCGGTTCCGGAATGGACAGGGAACCGGTAAAGGCGAGGTGGTGGTCCGAGTAGCCGGGGCGGATAACCGGGGCGACCAGGGCGTCGCCGAGGGCGGCGGCGATGCCATCCCCGATGGCTTCGCCCAGCAGGGTATCGGTAATGAGGGGCAGATGGGGGCCGTGCTGTTCGATGGAGGCGATGGGGATGATGATGGTCGTTTTGCCCTGGGCAATGGCGGCTTCGATGTCCGGCCAGTTCATTTCTTCGATCCGGTTGGTGGGCATCCTTTGGTCACTCCTTTCCGGTTTCCTGGGGGTATTCGCGGCCGGTTGGGCGGATACCTTTCGAGCGGCAAGCCTTGGCGTGATGTTTTGCATTGGCTGAAGCAGCGACATCTTGCTGGTCATCTGGCCTGGCTTGTTTGGCTCAGAACAGTCCATTATAACAACCGGGCTGGCCCCCGGCAGTATTATTGCCGCAGAGGGCCAGCCCGATTCGTTCTATTTTTCCAGTTTACTCTCAATAACCGGCCAGATATCCGGGTCTTCGGTACCCAGTTTCCAGATGCTGATGCCGGCCAATCCGTATTCGCGCACCAGGTCGAGCTTGGGCTTAAGGCTTTGCTCGTTTTCGAAATAGACGGTGTGGCCGGTGCTCCCGACCCAGTAGCGGTAATAGGGGGCCTGGGCATCTTCATCCCAGAGGATTTCGGCGCCGTAATTGGCGGCCTGCTTAACCGCTTTGGCGGCGGAGACGGCCTTGTTTTTGCCGTTTTCGCCCCAGTCATAACCATAGGAGGGGATGCCAAGGAATATTTTATGCTTGGGGATACATTTGAGGGCGTACTTGACCACCGACTCCACCCAGCCGACGGAAGCGATGGGTCCGGCTTCGCCGCCAAACCAATGCTCGTCGTAGGTCATAAGGGTTATCTGGTCGGCGATTTCGCCCAGAGCAGAGTAGTCGAAGGCGCCGCCCCAGTTGCCGCCGCCGCGGTCGCTGGTTTTGGCCGGGGCGGCCAGAGTGACCAGGTAGCCGGCGGGGCCAAACTTGGCCTTCAGCTCGCGGATGAAGGTGGTGTAGTTGCTGCGTTCGGCGGCGGGGATGTTTTCGAGGTCGATATGTACCCCGGCGAAGCCGGAATCCCGTACCAACTTATACAGATTGTTGACCGCCGCGGTCCGGTTGGTTTTGCTACGGAGCAGGGTCTGCGCCGTACCGGAGCTGAAGCCGCTGCCTTGGTAGTTGTGGACCAGGACCAGCACGGGCTTCTTGGTCTTGGCCACCCAGGCGTCCAGCTTGTCCACATCCGTCCCGGTGAGCTGCCCCTGGCCGTTGATGCGGTACTGGAAGGGGCTGACGATGTCGATGAGGCGGCTGTTGGCGGTAAGGGAGGCGTGGGAGCCGTCGTCGCCCGCGTAATCGTGGGTGTAGTATCCCAGTACCAGGTATTTTTCCGCCGGGATGGTGCCCCGGGTGGGCGTTTCGGTGTCACTCCGGCCGGGGGTGGAAGGGGTTTCGGCGGGGGCAGAGGGCGTTTCGGTTGGAGTCTCCGTCTCCGCCGGACTGACCGGGACGGGGTCCGGCGTTGTCGGCGTTTCCGGCTGGCCGGTCGCGGGGTCGGTTGGCGGTTCTTCCGGCGCCGGCGTTTCTGATGGGAGATCATTTCCGGCCGGAAGCGCCGATCCGAAGAGGGTCATCTGTGGTCCCATGGCGTAGCTTGTCCCCAAAATGAGCAAAAAAACGAGCAGGAAGCGGGCAGCCGGGTTTAACTTCGGCATGTTGTCTCTCCTTCCGGCAGCAGGCTGAATTTGGGCCGTAAAACCAAAAAGGCCCAAGTTAATTTTACCTTGGACGGCGGGGAAAAGCACCCGGGACGAGCCTTCATATTATGTTAACACAACCGGTGTACCGCCCTGGGGGTTTCCAGAACTGGCCGGGTGGACTGAACCGGACTTTTTGACCCCGGTGGGAGATATTTCCGCCGGCCGGCAACAGGGTGAGCGCGGCCGGACCAGACTGAGGCAGGCGTTGCATAAATATTAAATTTAATAAAAAAATATAAAAATTTTCCGGAAGCAGAAGGAGTTCTTGGTTCTACGTCAAATATTAAGCAAATATAAATTTTACTGCATATTCATGCACCAAATACTGGCAAGAGGAGGCGGGTAATCCACGGAATGGAATTAACAGGAAAGTGTTAGCGGTAGATGATCGATGCGGCAAAATGAGGAGGAGAAAAAAATGATTAAATCCAAAGCACTGATGACCAGCCTGTCTCTGATGCTCGTGCTGGCCCTGCTGCTGGCCGGCTGCAGCCCCGCGCCCCAGCCGGCCAAGGCGACCGAACTGGTGATTGCGACGCCGGAAGAGATTGAATCCACCGACGCGCAGCAAATCCGGTGGAACAATATCGTGCATGACCTGCTGCACGAGCCCTTCGTGAACTTCGACCTGGAAATGAAGAACATCGTTCCGGCCTTCGCCAAGTCGGTGGAAGTGGCCCCGGACGGCAAGCAGATTACCTTTGTGTTCGCCGAAGACGCCAAGTTCTCGAACGGTGACCCGGTCACGGCCGAAGTGATTAAAGCTTCCATGGAAAGATACATCGCCATCAGCCCCTACGGCAGTGACTACGAGCCGATTAAGGAAATCATCGCGGCAGATGCCCATACCATCGTGCTGAAATTTGACAATCCGCCGGCGTTCATCTGGCCGGTGTTTGCGACCTCCTACAGCGGCACCGTGAGCGCCAAGGTGGCGGGGGAAGTCGGCAACGAAGCGTTCAGCCGGGCGGTGGTGGCCAATGGTCCCTATTATGTCGGGGAGTGGGTGCAGGGCTCGCACATCACCCTGCTGAAAAACCCCAACTACCAGACCTTCAATCCGAACCTGGGCAACAAGCTGCAGTTTGACAAGATCACCATCCGCTTCATTCCGGAAGATTTCACCCGGATCACCGAGCTGGAAACGGGCAATGTGGACATCGTCATCGGCCTCCCGGTGGAGAACCTGCCCCAGGTGAAAGCGAACGACCAGTTGCAGACCTTCGAGTTTTTGCAGACCGGCATCGACTACATCGTCTTAAACACCAAAGTGGCGCCCCTGGACGACCTGAACGTGCGCAAAGCCATTGCCGTGGCGCTGAACAAGGATGAGCTGAAAACGGCGCTGAGCGATACCGTTATCCCCAAGTACGGCCTGATCTCCCCGGCTCAGCTGTGCTTTGATACCCAGGTGGAAGCGGAGCTGAAGGCGGAGTTCGATTTCGACGCCGCAGCCGTGGCCAGTTTGTTAGGTCAGTCCGGCTGGACCGCGAAGAACGCGGACGGGATTTATGTGAAGAACGGCAAACCCCTGTCGTTTGAGCTGATGGTTCCGACGGACCGGCCGGCGCTGAAAAAAGCGGCGCCCGTCATCCAGTCGCAGCTGGCAGCGGCGGGGATTAAGGTGGAGCTGAAGGAGTTTGAGTCGCGCTACATCAAGCAGGCGGTGAAGGACTACAACTTCGTCATGGCTCTCCGGTTAAACGAATGGACCGACCCGGATATCATGTACTATGTGTACACCGGCGGCGCCCTGCCCTGGACCAACGCCAATGTGGATAAGATGCTGGATGACGCCCGCTACATCATGGATATGGGCCTGAGAACGGCCAAGTACGGCGAAATCCAGAAGGCGATTATGGACGAGGTACCGGTGATTCCGCTGTTCTCCGAATACCAGTACATCGGCGCCAGCAAGAGCATTAAAGGCCTGAAGGTTGCCCCGGACGGCAAAGCCTACATCAACGACGTCACGAAGGAGTAAACAGCTTGAACTTGACGGCTGGAATACCCGAGCTTGAAGCCAGAATTGCTCACTATGTCAAGGATGACGCTCCGGGACTGGCCTTGCTGATCGGGGAAAAGGGAAAAGTGGTTTATCGCGGCGGATTCGGTTTGGCGGACCAGCCAAACCGAATCCCCGTTACTCCGGAGCATAGCTTCCTCATCGGCTCGGTGACCAAGCAGTTTACCGGCATGGCGGTAATGATGCTAAAAGAGAGGGGACTGCTAAGTTACGATGAGCCCCTGGCCCGGTTTTTCCCTTCTTTCCCGGCCTCCATCCAGGCGGTAACCATCCGGCACCTGCTGACGCACACCGGCGGGATTAAGGAATACCTGGTGGACTCGTTCTGGGCGCAGCCGGATTCGGTCCGGGCGGCGATGACCCAAGAGCAACTCCTTAAGCTGATCCGGGGGTATGGGGACCTGGATTTCGCGCCGGGCACCCGCTGGTCCTACTCCAATTCCGGCTATGTCCTGCTGGGGGCGATTATCGAACAGCTATCCGGCCAAACCTTCCCGGATTTTATTACCGGGATGATCTTAAAGCCGCTGGGGATGCACCGGACCACCGCGCCCGTCTCGCCGGAGCAGCCGGTGGGGAACCGCGCCCTGGGGTACCGGCGGGAGCCGGGCGGCCGGATTATCGCCACTCCCTACGATATGGTGACCATCGGCTGGGCGGACGGCAACTTGGTTTCGACGGTGGATGACCTGTTCATCTGGCACAAGGCGCTTAACACCGAAAAGCTGGTGCGCCGTGTGACCTTGGCGGAGGCGTTCCGGCCGTACATCCTGACCGATGGCCGGAGTACGAACTATGGCTTTGGGTGGATCAGTAACTGCCGGCGGGGACTTAAAGAGTCATGGCACAGCGGCGGGACCGACGGGTATATCAGCCGGTTTGCCCGCTTCGTGGAGCAGGATATCGCGATAATCATGCTGACCAACTGCCAGGGTCCGGCTTGGGATGAGGTGTATGGGGCCATCACGGAAGTGGTCCTGGCGGACCGGATGGACCCTTTGCCGTTAGTCGGGCTGCCGGAAGCGGATCTCCAGGCCAAGGTGGGCGTCTACGGGAGCGAGGATGGGACGGTAAGGGCCGAATACGACCCGGAACACCGTAAACTTAAGCTTAACCTCGCGTTGGCGCGGTTGGCCGGGCAATATCCCCTTAGTCCGATATCCGGGCAAGAGTTCAGAGTTGACACCCCGGCGGATTATTATGTAAAATTCATCGGTGACGCTAACGCACCGACGGGGATGGAGTTGGATCTGAACGGGAGGCAAACCGTTTTACTGCGTTCGCCGGAGCAGCCTTGCCCCAGATAAGCAGGGCTGCTCGTACCATTACCGCCGCCAAGAGATGAGGGCAGGAGGATAGATGCCGTGAGTGATATGCTGGAGTACACCATTCGCCGTCTCTTGCTGGGGGTTGCGGTGGTATTCGCCGTTTCGGCCATCCTGTTTGCGCTGATGCAGCTGATGCCGGGGGACCCGATCCAACTGATTTCGAACCCCCGGATTCCGCCGGAGCGGATTGCCATGCTGCAAAGGCAGTGGGGCCTGGATAAGCCGCCGGCGGTGCAGTATTTTTACTGGCTGAAGAATATTTTCCGTGGGGATTTGGGGACCTCCATCATCACCGGCCAAAAGGTAATGTTCCTGATCCGGTCCCGCCTGCCCTATACTTTGCTGCTGTCGGGTTCGGCGCTGCTGCTGCAGTACCTGATTGCCATTCCCTTAGGGCTGCTGGCGGCGGCGCGCAAGGGCACGTGGCTGGATAATGTGATCGTCTTTCTCTCGATTGTGATGTGGTCGGTGCCGCCGTTTTGGCTCGGCATTCTGCTGATGCTGGTGTTTGCCATCTGGCTGCGGGTGCTGCCGCCCTCCGGATTCTTTGGGCCGAGTTCGCTTCTGATGCCGCTTGCGACAATTGCTCTCCAGTCCCTGGCCCGCATCCTGCGCCTGACCCGCTCGGAAGTGCTGGAGGTGCTGCGGGAGCGCTATGTGGTGACCGCCCACGCCAAAGGGCTGCCAGGGAACAAGGTGCTGGTGAGCCATGTGCTGCGGAACGCGCTGATTCCGGTGACGGTGATGTTCTTCCTGTTCCTGCCCTGGCTGATTGGCGGCCAGGTGGTGGTGGAGTCGGTGTTTGCCTGGCCGGGCATGGGCAGTTTGCTTTGGAAGTCCATCGCCTCCCAGGATTACCCGGTGGTGCAGGGGATTATCCTGATTATCTCTTTGCTAACGGTGCTCTCAAACATCATCGGGGATATTCTGGCGGCGTATCTCGATCCGCGCATCCGCTTAGAGCTGCGGGGTGATAACATATGAAAATGAAAGCGCTGCTGGCGGAAGGATTAAAGAACCGCAGTCTCGTGGCGGGTTTGCTGATCTTTGGCACAGTACTGATTCTGGTCGTGTTTGCCGGCCTGATCGCCCCCCATCCGTACGACGCCATCGATATCCCGAACGCGCTCGCGGCCCCGAGCGCCGGCAATCCCTTCGGGACCGACAATTACGGCCGCTGTGTGTTCAGCCGGGTGGTGTACGGGTCGCGGCTGGCGTTTCGGGTCGGGCTGATCGTGGTTGCTATCGAAAGCCTGATCGGCGTTACCCTGGGCCTGCTGGCCGGCTACTATGGCAAGGCGGTGGACCGGATAATCCTGTTCATCACCGACCTGACCTGGGCACTGCCGCCGATGGTGGCGGCGCTCGCGATCGTGACCATGATCGGGCCCAGCTTAAACAACGTGGTCATCGCCATTGCGGTGGTCAGTTGGGCGCAGTTTACCCGGATTGTCCGGGCCAAGACCCAGACGATCAAAAATATGCCGTTTATCGAAGCGGCCCGGGCGTTCGGGGAAAGCGACCGGGACATTATGTTGCGGTACATCCTCCCGAATATCCTGTCGCCGATTATCGTTTTGGCCACCCTGGCGCTGCCGGAGGCGATACTCTCGACCACGGCCTTAGGTTTCCTCGGACTGGGGGCGCAGCAGCCGGAGCCGGACTGGGGGCTGATCCTGAAAGACGGGATCGCTTACTTGCGGGTCGCGCCCTGGATCTCGATTTTCCCGGGGCTTGCGATTGCGTACACGGTACTGGGATTCAATCTGCTGGGCGAGGGCCTGCGCGACCTGCTGGACCCGCGGCTGAAAGTATAAGGGGGGACACCGATGGACCAGGCTTTGCTTACCGTACGGGACCTGAAAATTGAGTTTGCGACGGGCGCCGGCCGGTTTGCGGCGGTGGATGGGGTCAGCTTCGAGGTCCGGGAAGGCGAGATTTTTGCACTGGTGGGCGAGTCCGGCTGCGGGAAATCGACGACGGCCTTAGGGCTGATGCGCCTAATCGGCGAGCCGGGGCGGATTGGCGGCGGCGAGATTCACTTTGGTGGCCGGGATATCTTAAAACTCAGCGAGGCGGAGATGCCGGCAATCCGGGGGAAGGAGATTGGTATGATCTTCCAGAATCCGCTTGATTCGCTGAACCCGGTGTACAGCGCCGGGGCGCAGGTGGCGGAGGCGGTGGTGCTAAACCAGATTCCCCGGGCGGAAGCGTGGAAAAAGGTAGTCAGCGTCTTAAGCGATGTCCAGATCGCCGACGCTCCCCAGAGAGCGGAGAGTTATCCGCACGAGCTGAGCGGCGGGATGCGGCAGCGGGTGATGATCGGGATGATGCTCGCGTGCAGGCCGAAACTGCTGATCGCCGACGAGCCGACCACCGCCCTGGATGTGACCATCCAGGCGCAGATTCTGGAACTGATTAAAGAGCTGAAGCGCAAGTACAATACAGCGGTTCTGATTATTACCCATGACTTCGGCATCGTGGCCGAAATCGCCGACCGGGTGGGGGTAATGTACGCCGGGAAGATAGTCGAGGTGGGGGATGTGTACCGGGTGTTTGAGCAGCCGCGCCATCCCTATACGCGAGCCCTGCTGCGGGCCCTGCCCCGGATTACCAAGCGGGAGGGTCGGTTGGAGACGATTCCCGGGACGGTACCCAATCTGGTGACGCCGCCGTCCGGGTGCCGGTTCCACCCCCGCTGCCCGGTGGCCAGGGAGATTTGCCCCCAGAGCGAACCCGGGCTGCGGGATACCGGCGACGGACACCTGTTTGCCTGCCACCGGGAGGTAAAGTGATGGAGGAAACGCTGGTCCGCTTCGAAAACCTGAAAAAATATTATACCTTTGCCAAGGGATTGCTGAAAAAAAGGGTGTACCAGGTCAAAGCGGTGGACGACGTGAGCCTCGCGATCGGCCGGGGCGAGACCTTTGGCCTGGTGGGGGAGAGCGGCAGCGGGAAGACGACCATTGCCCGCCTGGCGCTGCGGTTGATTGCCCCGACGGCGAACACCATTTACTTTCGCGACCAGGACATCTTTCGGGCCGCGGGCAAGGATTTGCAGCAGCTGCGGCAGAAGATGAGTATCGTCTTCCAGGACCCGGCGGCTTCGCTGAATCCCCGGGCGACGATTATGGACTCGCTGCGCCGTCCGCTGACGCTGAACGGGGTGGCGCGCCGTGAGCAGGATGAACTGATAAAGGTGACGGCGGCCAGGGTGAACCTGGGGCGGGAACTGCTGGAGCGGTACCCGCATCAGCTGAGCGGGGGGCAGCAGCAGCGGGCCAGCATTGCCCGGGCAATTATTCTGCACCCGGAATTTATTGTTTTGGATGAGCCGACCTCCGCCCTGGATGTGTCGGTCCAGGCGCAGATCCTGAACCTGCTGCTGGATCTGCAGGCGGAGTACAATTTGACTTATCTGTTCATCACCCATAATCTTTCGGTGGTGCGGTACATCAGCGACCGGATCGGGGTCATGTACTTAGGCCGCCTGATGGAGGTGGGTCCGGTGGAGGAGATTTATGCCCAGCCGCTCCATCCGTATACGGTCGGTTTGCTCTCGGCCGCGCCGTCCCTCTCTCCCCACCAGCGCAACCGGCGGCGCCTGATATTGGCGGGGGAGCCGGCCAGTTTGATTAATCCGCCGCCGGGGTGCCGCCTCGCGCCGCGCTGCCCGTTCCGGACGGCGGTCTGCGACACGGCGGTACCGGAGTTGCGGCAGGTAAGCCCGGGCCGCTGGGCGGCCTGCCACCGGGTGGGCGAGATCGATTGGGGCGGGGCCAGGACTGGGCTAGTATAGCCGGGAGTCAAGCCAAACGAGCGAGCAGAGCAGGTTAGTGCGGGCAAAAAAGAGGGCCGGCCGGGATAATCCCGGCCGGCTTGGTGTTACCTTCTATTTCCCCTGCTGTCCCCAGGGGCAGACCTTAACGCAGACGCCGCAGACGGCGTCACCCACGAAGGGCAGGCGGGCGAATTCGTTATACAGCTTGCCCGCGCATTTTTGCACATCCAGCGCAGCGTCGCGGCTTGGCGGGTAATCGGTGAAGGTGAGGTTGCGGATGGCTCCGGCCGGGCAGGCATCGGCGCAGGCGTGGCAGGCGCCGCAGCCATTGGCCAGGGGTTGGTCCGGGGTCAGGGCGGCGTTGGTGAGGATGGTCGCGATGCGAAACCGGGGTCCAAAGTCAGGGTTGATAATTAAGAGGCTCTTACCCTGCCAGCCCAAACCGGCGGCCCGGGCGATCGCTTTGCTGGAGATATGGGCGTACTGCTCCGCCTGGTCTAAGGTCTGGGAGGCGGGGATGGGCAGAGCCTGGGCGCCTGCCTGCTCCAGCGCCGTCGCCACCTTCAGGGCGATGGTATTGAGCAGTTGGTTCACCACCAGATAATGGTGGGCATACAGTGGCGTAGGCTCCCGTTCGATTTGGTCGAGCACGGCGCCCGAAAGACGCACGCCGATACTGACCGCCCGGGAATAACCGGCCAGCAGGTTAGCCGGAATGGTGGGCAAGTCAGCGACGAGTGCGAGGTCGGCGATACCGACGACATCTGCCCCGAGACTCAGGGCCAGGGTCTTGATCTGTTCGCTGTCCACAGGCATCCTCCCTTTCCGCCGCGGCGGGTGATTTTACCCTAATCATAAAGGAAACCGGCGCGGCCGGCAAGAACAATATCTATGCCGGTATGCCAGTATCCGGGAGATGGCTGCGGCCTAAAAGTGGTTTTACCCGGCCTGGGCAGGATTAGCGGCCAAAAAAGGGGAAATATTAGGCGCAATAAAGTGAGGAGGCGAGACGGTGTTAACGCAGGAAAGGTTTCTACAGGGCTATGATTTCTCGTCTTATGTCGCAAAACTGGGGGATGACGGCCATAAGTTTGCGGCGCGGTTTGCCAAGTATTCGGTGGCGCCGGAAGAAGCCAGCTTTTTTACGGGTCTAGCCGAGCCGGTGAATATTCTCGTTCTGTCCGAAGGATGGTGCCCGGATTGCGTGAATAATGTGCCGGTGCTGGCGCGCATTGCCGAACTGAATTCCGGGCTCCAGCTGCGGATTTTTCCCCGGGACGCCAATCTGGATGTGATGGATCAGTTCCTGACCGGCGGCAAACGGACGATTCCCACCGCAGTGTTCCTGGACCGGGAACTGCGGGAGATTGGCCGCTGGGTCGAGCGGCCGGCAGTGGTCCAAGCGGGCTTGGCCAGCGAGAACGAAGCGGAGAAAGCAGTCTGGAAGCGGGAGTATTTCCAGGGGAAATACCTGGATGAGGTCGCGCGGGAGGTCCGGGCGATCCTTGCCTGCCGGGTGTAGGGGTCAGAGGCAGGTCATAAATGCTTGTGGGATGACTGTTGCCTTTTACGGTCAGGCGTCTGTCTGACTTGGGATCGGCAGAATATCAGCACCGGATACAGGTCCGGGAAGGATTAAACCGACAAAGGTGCAGGCGGGAGGGAAGAGGATGGCGGCGCAGGCGCGGGATAACAACCTCTGGCAGAATGATACAGCCGCCCTGCCCCCGGCGGTGCTGGGCCGGCAGGGGATGGTGGCGGCTGAACACCCGCTCGCGGCGGCAGCGGGACTCAAAGTCTTGCAGGATGGCGGCAACGCGGTGGACGCGGCGATTGCGATGGCGGCGGTGACCGGGGTGGTTCTGCCGATGATGAGCGGCCTCGGCGGGGATGCCTTCATGGTGATCTACGAGGCCGCGAGCGGTCGCTATTATAGTATCAATGGCAGCGGCAATGCTCCCCGGGGCGCTTCCCGGGAGTTCTATGTCCGCCAGGGTTATACTAAGATGCCCCTGGCCGGAATCCTCTCGGCCGCGGTGCCGGGAGCGGTGTCGGCCTATGTGCGGGCCTGGGAGCGGTTTGGCTCGCGGAAACTGAGCGAGCTGTTTGCCCCGGCGGTCCACTATGCCCGGGAGGGTTTCCCGGTCTCGGGGGCGCTCAGCCGGCTGATGGGGGATAACCGGGAGAAGCTGCGGCAGTTCCCGGCCTCGGCGGCGGTGTTTTTGCGCGATAGCCTGCCCTACCGGACGGGAGAAATCCTGCGGCAGCCGGACCTGGCGGCAAGCCTGGAGAGGGTCGCCCGGGAGGGGGAAGAGGTGTTCTACCGGGGCGAGATCGCCGATGCGATCCTGAAGTGTTCGGAGCAGAGCGGGGGATTGTTTGAGCGGGCGGATCTGTTTACCCACCGGACTGAGGTCGAAGCGCCGCTCTCCACCGACTACCGCGGTTGCCAGGTATACCAGACCCAGCCCCCGTCGCAGGGCTTCATCATGCTGGAGATGCTGAACATCCTCTCGGGGTTTGACCTCGCGGCTCATGGTGCAGGGTCCGCCGAAGCGATACACCTGATGGTGGAGGCGAAGAAGCTCGCTTACGCCGACCGACTGCGCCACGCCGGGGATGCCCACTTTGTCGATTTCCCCCTGGAGAAGATTCTTTCGCCAGAGTACGCGGCAGAGCGACGGCAGAGGATCCGTACGGATCACGTTTTGCCGACAAGGGGTAACGGAGAGAGCGATGGGGATACGACTTCATTTGTGGCGGTGGACGGCCAGGGGAACGCCGTTTCCTTTATCCACAGTCTTTCCCTGGCCTTCGGCTCCGGCGTTACAGTTGAAGGGACGGGCATCCTCCTCAATAACCGGGCCGGCCGGGGCTTTACGCTCGATGTCGGGCACCCGAACTGCATCGCCCCGGGGAAGAAGACTATCCACACCTTAAACTGCTATATCGTCGCCCGGGACGGCCAACCGCTGCTGGTGGGCGGGACGATGGGCGGCGACGGCCAGCCCCAGTGGAATGTGCAGACGATTACCAACGTTTTGGACTTTGGGCTAACCCTGCCGGAAGCGGTGGCGGCGCCCCGCTGGACCAGCTTCCCCGGCACCGACCCGGCCAATGCCGAACACGAATTGGAGCTGTGGACGGAGTCGCGGCTGCCGCCGGCGGTGAGAGAGAGCCTGGAGCAGAAGGGCCACCGCTTGAAGGTGCTGGGTCCCTGGCAGGGCGGGGGTTCGGTGCAGATTATCCGGATTGACCCGGTGACGGGGGTACGTGCCGGGTACAGCGACCCGCGCGGCGAGGGGCAGGCTATAGGGTACTGAGTACAAGAGGAGGCGAGAGCATGCGTAGCGATGGACTGCAGGTGAAAATCTTTTTTGACTCTTCTCACCGCCGGCTGGAGGAAACCTTAAACGAATGGCTGGCCGTCAACCCGGGGATCACCGTGGATACGGTTACCCAGAGCTCCAATAATAACGGTCATTGCATTGCGGTCTGGTACCACCGGCAGTAGAGGCAGGTCCGGATTCGGCTCAACCGGTCTACACATCAAGGGTCTCATACTGAACCTGGTGGAGCCAAAGGTGGTCAGCCCGGTTTTGGGATATCGTTCACCGGCAAACAGCGCCGGTCCTGGATCAGTCCTGCCCGGGCAATTATGCCGCCCGCCGGGTCAAAAGCGATCCCCGGGGGCAAAAAGATCAGAAAAATATTCCCGAAGGCAAAAGGAAATATTGACAGCGGGATGAATATAGTGTATCTTAAGAACACCGTATTCTTTTTGGGCTACGGTGCAACCATATAGAGCGCAAAAGTGATGACGGGGATATTAAGCAGAACGGTCGTCTGGTCACAGAGAGCCGGAGGCGCTGAAAACCGGTACGGATGCCGTTGGTGTGAGACTCACCCCTGAACTGCAGGTTGAAACCATATCGTTCGCACAAGCTGCAGCGGGTCTTTGACTGTCGCCCCTGAACTGCAGGCCGAAAGCGGAGGAAGTGAGTAGACCGCGCCGGGTTAAGGCACCCGTTAACGAAGCCGGGGTATAAGACGGTCCGCCGTCCGTACCTATCGAGGCGCTGGCTGTGAAGCAGGCGCGAATCAGGGTGGTACCGCGAGTATTAGCTCTCGTCCCTTGTTAATTATTATTAACGGGGATGGGAGCTTTTGTATTTCGCGAACAAGTGCACCCAAACCGGCCAAAATCAGAAGGAGGTGGAACAATGGAATTAAACGGAGCAGAGGCGCTGCTGAAGTGTCTGGAGGCCGAAGGGGTGGATATTATTTTTGGCTATCCGGGGGGAGCGGTTATGAATATCTACGACGCCCTCCTGGATTCGCCGATTAAGCATATCCTGACCCGGCACGAACAGGGCGCTGCTCACGCCGCCGACGGCTATGCCCGGGCAACCGGCAAGGTGGGCGTCTGCCTGGCGACTTCCGGCCCCGGAGCCACGAACCTGGTCACCGGTATCGCCAACGCCTACATGGATTCGATTCCCATGGTGGCAATTACCGGCCAGGTGGCGACCAGCCTGATTGGGACGGACTCGTTCCAGGAGGTCGACATCACCGGCATCTCGGCACCCA
>CAZHIT010000022.1:0-16935 GCA_964533125.1 uncultured Candidatus Sumerlaeota bacterium | reverse complement strand
CGGTCTCTGCCCGGTAAACGGGAATGGCTTAAAGGTCGCGGCCAGCAGTAACTATAGGCGCGGAAGGAAGAAGCAACGAGGGTTCAGATTACCGCGGCGGCGCGAGATCATGCCGCCCCGCAATAAACCAAGCTCTGCCACTATGAACCGTTATCACAGCCCTGCCAGCCACCAATGCGGCTTGGCGTCAGTTGCGACGATTTTTGCGCTTACCTTTATCCCGAGCGTCCGTGCCGGTGGTACGGTCAGGATCTGAGGCTGCAGCATCGTCATCTTCCTCCTCATCCGGATTCTGAAGCAGGGCGGATATTCTTTGGTAGAGGAACTTGCCGACGATCTTGATGAGCTCCCACAGCCCCAGGGCCAGTTCGCGCACCAGGATGAAGATGATTAAGATAACCCCCCAGATCAGGTCTCTCAGCCCGCGTATCATTAACATGCCGGCTTGCCCCAGCTCTGCCAGGGGATCCGGTTCGGCTGCGGTCTCGGCTCTTCGGCTCCCAGACTCCGGCCGGGTGGACTGCGGCAGGGCGCGGGCTTCGAGCGGCGGCAGTTCGTCGGCTTCGATATCGATATGACTTGTGACCGGCCGCGGCCTGGGTGGGGGAGCCGGGTTATAGCGAATGGACTCCATACCTTCCTCGCCCCGGCCGTGGTCAACCTCAAACTCGCGCATCTGCACGGATTTTGGACCGGCCCAGCCGAAAAAGCCCCAGCCTTCTTCGGGTTTGCGGCGGGTAGGGTCGACCACCAGGGCCAGATTACCGGGCTTGTTGAAGAAGTTGTTCTGGATGAACATATCTTCTTTGGACAGGAAAATCCCAAACCCGGGATGGGTATGGTACCAGCCGACGACGGCCAGAGCGGGGTACTCGGCCGCTTTGCGCTTATGGAAGCGGTTCCAGGTCTCATTGGTAAAGGTCACCTGGGAATGCCGCTCGGCCGCTCCCTCCGCCGGGATAAAGGCCAGGATGGTTACGACCAGGCCGCTTTCGCTGGTTTCCTCCCGGCCGAGGAGAAAGCCGCCCTGCTCGCGGGTGAGGTTGTCGCGGCATTTATCGGCGATCCCGTCAAAGACCTTGCCGCCAACGATAACCCGGGGCGGTGAGTCCGTTACCTGGCTTGCCGGTGGGGCGGATGGTTCCGGTGCCCCACGGGGGTTTTGCTCTTTGTACTCATCCATCCCCACACCGCCTCTCTGTCCTTATCTAAGCTCAATGTCGAAATCATTCCCGCCTGCGGCCGGACGGGTATTCCGGACCACCGTCGGCCCCCAATCGATATCAATAACAATTTCGGGCTCTTCCGGCGGAACCAAGTCGGCATTCCCAATCGGGAAGCGGCTTTCGTTGCGAACGGCCCACTGGGCAGCCGTGAGGTTGAGGGCACTCCGTGGGTTGTAGCTTCTGTATTGCAGCATATCGCCGATTTGGATAATCACATCAACCAGGGTCTCCCCCGCGCCCCAGACGTCGCCCAGGCATACCCGGCCGCGGTTGACGATGTTGGGGTGAAAAACCGGGGACTGCATCGTGCAGATTGGCTTCTCCCGCGGGTAGGAGTTTTGCAGGTAGATCTCGGTGACGAACTCGCCGTGTTCCACGGGGTTGGCGCCGCTGCCGGGGACGAGGCCTTTGACCTTGTAGGTCACCATGTACCGCTCGGGTGGCCGCCCTTCCACGGCTTTAACGCTGATATAGGGGTGGCGGCCAAAGGCCTTAATCACCTTGTCGTAGTCCGCCTGCAAGCGGCGCAGACGGATGTTGGTATACGCCTCGCCCGCGCGCTCCATCCGGATCGGAGTGTTATTGGTCATCGTCCATTCCTCCATCCCATTTGCTGCCCAGGATGACCTTGCGGTCACCGCGCAGTTCGTAATAGCGGCAGTCCAGGCCAGAGCGGCCGCGGACGATATCCCAAAGCGGAATACCGAGCGCCGCCAGGGTAAGGCCGCGGTAGTCCTCGGCGCCGTCAAAAGAGTGCCGCAGCACCGGTTCGCGGAGTTCGCCGCAGTCGGGGCAGATGGCTTCTTTTTCGGTAACCGTGCCGACTGGGCGGAACACATCAGTCTGATTGCCGCAGGCACAGCGCAGGTGGCAGATGATTTCGCGGTCGGTCTCCAATATCGCTTCCCCGCCCAGGTCCTGGCGTATCCGCTCCACCATCTGAGCCAGGGTGATGCCGCCGGCGCCGCATTCGAGTTCGGTCACTTCCGGATAGGTCTCGTGGCTCGGGCAGTCTTCCCGGCGGGTATATTCGACCACATAGGAGTCGTGGGTGAGCCCGTTGTACATAAAGGCCCGGCCGGAGAGGGTCGGCATCCCGGCGTCGGCGTGCAGCAGCTTCAGCGCCTCCTGCACCTGCATCCCGGCGATAATCGAGGCCGTGGTGGGGGTGGTCGGGACTTTGCCGGCCAGCATCTCTTCCCGCGTGAGCAGCGCGCAGGAACGTCGGCGCGAGAGGAGCTTATAGTCGGCCTCATTTAAGGTGCACTCGTAGCAGGGGCCATCCGGCGGAGTGAACACCCGCGCCAGGCCGTGCAGGACCTCGATGGCCCCGTCGACCCAGGGACGGTTGACCTTCCAGCAGGCTATGTTGATGGCGAGTCGGGCTTCCCGATTATCGAGCCCGCCTAAGACGACATCCATCTCGCGGAACAACCCGAGTCCAACCGAATTGACGATGTCGCCAACCATGGCCCGCGCACAAACATCCGGGTTGATCTCTTCCGCCCGGGCGGCGGCCGTCTCGGCCTTCCACTTACCCTCGTCGCCGGCCCGGAAGAGCACCGAGCGTGACAGGTTGGAGTTTTCGATCCGGTCGAGGTCGATAATGAACAGGTGGCCGATGCCGAGGAGGGTTAAGTTCTTAATCAGTTCATTGCCGATGGCACCAGCTCCCACCACCAAGATTTTCGCCTGGCGCAAACGCTCTTGCTTCCACCAGGGGATGAGTTCCAGGCGGCTGTAGCGGTCTTCCTTCATTTCCCCGAGGTCGATGTAGACTGCTTCTGCTTCAGTTTCGGCCGGAGGGGGCGGCGGAGCGGTTGCCGGTGCCGGTTCCGGCTGGGCCGGGGGTTTTGGGTCGTAGAGTTCGATTTCGAAGTCTTCCAATTATGTCACCTCACCCTGCGCAAATTTGCCGGGAGTCAAGACAATACCCGCGAAAGAGCTGGATCAGGACCCAGAGGACAAAACTGGCGGCAGAGAGCGTGAAGGCGGAGTTGGCCTTCATGGGCTGCTGGCCTTTCCACCTAAAATAAGCGACGAATCCCACCAGGGGTTGCAGAAAACAACACTCCCACCACTCCGACACTCCCGCCGGGAACAAATTTCACGCCACTTGACCACTAGTAACCACCGATAAGGAAGAGCAAAGCCGCCGCGATACCGAGCGTCCACCATCCCATTGAAGCAACTTGCCGCGCCTTGACCGGATAGCTGCCCTTTAGGGCAAAGTAGAGAGCAGTAACTACCAAAACCGGATTGACATAAGACGAGAGGAAAATAGTCCCAAAAATAATGGCCAGCCTCTCCCCCAGGGTAAGGCCGGTTCCCGCCGGCGGCGCAGCACGTCGGACCGGCGGATATGCGGGCACCGGCTGGGACCCGGACGAAGCGCCGTCTAAGGATCGACCACAGGTCGTGCAAAACTGGGCGTTCGGGGAGTTCGGCGCCCCGCAGACCGGGCAGTACGGGCGGCTGCCGCCAAGGCCCAGTTCGGCCGGGGTGATTACCACCGGTCCGGATGGGCGGCTGCTTGCTGACCCGTAGCCCGGGCGCCCCTGGCAGCCGGGGGTGACGCATTGGTGGTTGGCTTCCCAGCACTGCCGGTGCTGGGGCATGCCGCAAGCGGTGCAGGTAACCACATCTTCACCCGCCGTCAGGGTCGAAAGGCAGTAGGGACAGGTTCTGCCATCCCAAGTCCTCATGCGTATACCTCCACCGGTAAAGTGTCTGGCGGCCGGTGATTGACAGCGTCAGGACCGTAGCTGCGGTGGTACCGGTCAGCCGGCGCTCCCGAGGGTGAGGACAAGAATCATAACCACAATCATAATCAGCCACGGCAGCTGCGCCTGCCATTTGCTATCCTGGCTGCCTGCGGCCGGGACACTCTGGTTGGTCCGGGCGGGCCCCAGCGAAATATCGACACTCTCAGGCGGTGGGGCTGGCGGTCGTACCCCACCAGCCTGAGTGGGTACCGCTACGGCCGAGCGACAGTTATAGGTGGTGCAGCCACGGTTAGTCTCCCAGCACGCCCGGTGGTGGATCTGGCCGCAAGCGGCGCACTGCACAGTCTGTTCACTTGGATGAATCCGCGACTGGCAGTACGGACAGATGATGGTCCGTTCCGGGGGCGCGGGTTTTACCGGCGGCGCGACCGGAATGCCCGGGCTGGGTCGTCTGGGTAAGGGCCGGGACGGCCCGAGGGTGATCTCGAAATCATCATCCGGCGGGGGTGAGACGTCCGCGGTCCCGGAACAGTTGATCGTGGTACAGCCGCGGTTAACCTCCCAGCACCAGCGGTGGTGCAGCTGGCCGCAGGCGGGGCATTGCACGGGGTTTTCGTGCGGTAAAATACGCGACAGGCAGTAGGGGCAGATGATGGTCCGGGCGGCCGGCGGCGGTACTTTGGGCGCTTCGGCCACCGGGGGTGGGAGGGGGGGCGCTGGAGCCGGCTTTGGCGCCTTGCGCCTTACCCGGATTAGATGCCCCTCGCAACCGGGGGTACTGCAACCCCCGAGGTAATTCCAGCAATCACGGTGGAGCGGCATCCGGCAAGCCGAACAGACCACCACCTCCTCGGCTGCTGTAAACGGGTTTTGGCAAAGGGGGCAAATCTTCCCCTCCAAATTCACCATCCAAGAGCCCCCCTATGCTGCTCGGCTGCTTACAGGTCATAAGTTATAGGTTGATCCGGGCGGAGTGTGACAAAACAAACAGCAGGAGCAGGCCGTGGCACTCACGGCGGCTTCAGAACCAGAGCCCGTAAGGAACGCCAAGGGATCCGTCCCGGTAGCCGATATGGCTTCGCTTCCGACGACCGCACTAAAAGCCCAGGAAGAACCGCAATATGAAAAAAGCCAGGACCCAAAACAAACAGCCGCAGCCGCCGCAACCGCTATCGCCAGAACTGGAGGATGAGGAACTTCCTCCAGTTCTGCTATTACTATCGGGGATCGGCTGACTCACCCTTGGTTCGCCAGCCCGCCCGCTGCACCCAACGGTGGTGCAGCCGTTGTTGGCTTCCCAGCAAGCAGGATGATGCGGCGAGTGACATTGAGAGCAGCGGACCACCGCTTCGTGCGGCAATATGGGTGACTGGCAAAATGGGCAGGTTTCTCCGTACGCCATCATTACCTCGCATCAATCAACAAATTCGTGCCCGGCAACTAAACTTAGCCGGCCGTGATTTCGGGCTGCAGCCGCAGGACGTCGCCTTCCTTAACGCCGCCGGTGGCCAGGGTTTGCTCGTCGGTGAGCTGTTTCCCGGTCGCTTTGTGGACGAACTTATAGTTCATCGGATTGCCATCCGGGCCGGCCAAAGGAAGCTGCATCTTTTCCACCAGTTTGGGCATGAGCCGCCGGATTTCCACGTCGTCGGGCAGGCCCGCCTGCTGTTCTTTGTTCCCGGTCGCGTCGATAATAGTAACATTGATTTTGGCCAATTTTACCCCTCCTCTTTTTCTCTGCGGACTGAAGCCAAAGCGGTTATTATGCACCTCCAGATCTGGTTTGGTTTCTCCTTACCCCTTACCTAATGGTGAGATGATAGCCAAAGGGTAATATCCGACCCGGATGCGATACACTAAGGATACTAATTCGCCAATTTTCATCCAATTCCTACTTTATTTACTTTTTATGTTAATTATTGCTATATTTTTTATTTCGCCGCCAGATTTGGAGCTTTGTGGATGATAACTTGCCAAGATGAAGAATGTTGGCATAAGCTAACAGCGAGTAATGCGGATTTGGTCTTAGTTTAGCAAAGGTTGTCTGACAATTGATTGTCAGGGCGAATGGGAGAAATGAGGAAGGACGAAAAATATTTGATAGGGTAGCAATAAGAAAACTGGCTACCCCGGCGGAAGGAGCGCCAGCCCATATAAGCGAGTTATGGGGAGAACGTATGCCTTAAGCCAGAGTAAAAACAAGGAACCACCAATGGTGTGTTGGTGGTTCCTGGCTGTGCGCTCGAGCGCAAAATTTAGGGTGATTATATGTCCATGGTCGCAGTGCTGCCAGCTGATAGCCTGCAAACGATGGCATAGCAAACAACTATAGACAAACCTCCCCCGGCAGCTCTCCCGCACCGCTTTGCAGGGTGGCTTAACGATGCTTGCCTACAATATGAAGAGAGTAATGAAGATTGTGGGAATCGAAAAACTGATAGCGAAGCTAAGAGAGATTATGTTTTTCTTAAATTTACTCGGGCATATGCGCAACAAGATAGTATGTTTTGTGTAATGCAAATGACCATTATCAGACAGTCTGGCGCCGGCCGGCGGGCCTCCCCACATGATCCATACTCTGTCCTTATGAACCACGCCGGCGGGTACCGCAGTACCTGGAACCGGAGAAGGTTTGCGTTAACCATGATGTGCCACCGGCAGGCATGGCGGAACGACAAGAATAAGCCATAGAGAGGACTTCCTGATATTGGATATACAAAAACCTTCCATAACAGAAGGTATGATGAGTATTACCGCATGAGCCGCCAGCTGCGAACTGGCGGCTCATATATTCAGCTTGGATGCGGTTGGGAGTAAAGCGGAGAAATTTAGCCTATATAAAAGCGCCAAGGCTTAAGATTACTGGTGCCGAAGGCCGGATTTGAACCGGCACGCCCTCGCGGACGCTTGATTTTGAGTCAAGTGCGTCTGCCATTCCGCCACTCCGGCAATTATTCAAGTAGAAATATTTTAGCACAGAACGCGCGGAAACGCAAGCGCCGAACGGAAATGGCGTTAACAGCCAGAACACCAAAAATTGGCTGAACCGACGCAATGCAAGCAGCCGTTTTTGCTCCGCTGACCTCCCCCTGCCCTGCTCTCCCACCGATGGGAATATCTGGCTGCCGCCCCACATATAATCATGGGGAAATCGGGATGCCGATGCAGGCGTTAAAGGGGTGTCAATATGGGCAAACGCAAGCTTTGGGTGGTCTTAGCGGTATTCCTGGCGCTCTTCGGCCTCTCCCCGGCGGGGATATCCGCAGCCGGAGGCTATGCCATCGACATCAACCTGCCGGCCTGCACCCTGACTCTATATCAGGATGGGGTGGCGGTGCGCGGGTACCCGGTGGCGATTGGCCGGCCGGGGAGCCCGACGCCGGTGGGCGAGTACAGTATCCTCCGCAAAATCCGCAATCCGGTGTGGTACCCGCCCAGCGGCGGCGCGCCGGTGCCCTCGGGACCAAATAACCCATTGGGCTATCGCTGGCTGGCCTTCCGCGACCCGGGCTACGGCCTCCACGGCAACAGTAACGAAGCCTCCATCGGTCACGCCGTCTCCCTGGGGTGCATCCGTCTGCCAAACCGGGCAGTGGAAGAGCTGTACGAAATGGTTCCGGTGGGCACACCGGTGCGGATCCGCTACGAGACGATTGAAGTACAGCCGGAGCCGCAGAACGGCGCCTTGCAGGTGACTATCTGGCCGGACATCTACCGCCGCGGGACGACAACGGTTGAACAACTGGCGTCGAAACTGGCGGCGGCGGGGTACCTGGAGGTCTTAAGTGCGGCAGAGATGACTGCGCTGCTGGAGCAGGCAAAAGCTGGGCCTGTGCGGCTCCAATCCGACCCGGCGGTGGAACTGGATGGGGTCCGCCTGGCGGGCGAGGGGCTGCGGCAAAACGGCCTCCTGTTCCTGCCGGTAGTACCGATAGCGGAAGCCCTGGGGAAGCCGTACGCCTGGGACAGCGCCACGGATACTTTGTTACTGGACGGACGGGCGGTGACGGTGTACTGCCGCGCCGGCCGGGCGTACCTGCCGCTGGAGCAGATCGAGCTTCTGCTGCCGGTGCGGGGGACGTGGACCGAGGGGGCCGGGGTAGTATCGCTGCGGCAGTACCCTCCCCCACCAAACCTGTTGCCCCCGGCAGCGCAGCCATAATCCCCGGCCGCCCGGGTGGAAAAACGCTGCTCCCTGCGGCCGGTTGCTTTGTCCGCCGGGTGTGCACAAAAATTGGCGTCTGCAAAAGGAACTGCGGCCCCAAATGGCGAATTTAACTCTGTTATGGTCTCCTTGGCGGGATTTCGGCTGCGGCGGACGCAGCGGCGGAACGGGAGGTGACTTTCTGTGGCCACGAACGAGGAGTTGCTGGTGCAGCGCTTCCAGACCGGGCAAATGGATGCCTTTGACGAAATTGTGGCATTATACGAGAAAAAGATCTTTAACCTGGCGTACCGGATGGTGGGGAATTACGACGACGCCAGCGACCTGGCCCAGGAGGTCTTCATCCGGCTGTACCATTCGATTAAATCTTTCCGCGGCGACGCGCAGTTTTCGACCTGGCTGTACCGGATTGCGACCAATGTTTGTGTGGACGAGCTGCGGCGGCGGTACCGGCGGAAAGTGGAATACATCGATGAACCGGTTGCGACCAAAGATGGAACGGTAAACCGGGAAATTCCGGACTGGAAAGACAATCCGGAGGAAATGCTGGAGACGAAGGAACTGCAGGCGCTGGTGCAGGCGGGGATAAATGAGCTGCCGGAAGAGCAGAAAACGGCGATTATCCTGAGGGACATCCAGGGCTTTGCCTACGAAGAAATTGCGCGGATGCTGAACTGCTCGCTGGGTACGGTGAAATCGCGAATTAATCGGGGAAGATTGGCGCTGCGGGCCAGATTTGCCCAGCATCCGGAACTTTTACCCGCCGTCCGGCGTCAAATGGAGTGAAAGGAGGGAAGGCGATGGATTGCACCATTATCCGGGAATTGATGGCCGCGTCGCTGGATGCGAGCCTGAATGAAGCAGAACAGGCGCTCCTGGCCGAGCACGTCCGGACCTGTCCGGAATGCGCCGCCGAGCTTGGGTCGCTGCAGGCGGTTATGTGCCTGGTCCGGGATTTACCGGAAGTAGAACCGCCGGTGAATTTCCGCGAACAACTGTACCGCCGGATCGCGGTGGAAGCCGAAACCAAGCAACCCAGCCTTTGGGTTACCCTCCTGGATTGGGTCCGCCAGAGAACTTACCGCGGTCTGGCCACTGGGCTAGCCTCCGTCCTCATCCTTTTCTTCTCCATCAATGGGATCGTCGCGGTCCAGTCCGGCTATCCGCTGGTGAGCCTGGCGCCGGACCGGACGGTGGAACAGCATACCGAGGCCGTCCCTCCTGTCGTGGATGACGGTGCGACCCGGATGATGCTGACTGTACCGGAACCGGCGGCGGAGAGTACCGAGGCTGCGCCCGGTATGGATTATGGACTCAAGAGCGCCGGCAGCGTGCTGGCACCGGAGTATGTTACGGCCGCTCCGGCCGAACCGGACCGGATGGGCCCGCTGGGGGCGCTCTCCGCCGGGAAAGGGCGCAGCGACTACGGCGCGACGGTGGTGATGGACCGGGGCGCGAATGTGGTCCATCAGGTGCGGCTGACGGTGGCGGTGGCGGACCTGGCCGCGAGCCAAACCAAGGTGCAGGAACTGACCGCCAAGAACAACGGGGCGGTGGCGGTGATTACCTATTTATACGACGCGGGTAACGTCGAACAGGGGCGGGCGATTACCCTGCAGGTGCCGGAAGAAATGTTCCTGCCGGTGCTCAAGCAAATCGAGAGCCTGGGCAAGGTTACCGCCAAGGAAGTAGACGAAATCAGTATTGACCTGGATGCGGCAACGGTGGAAAACCGGGTGCGGAACATCGAGCAGCAGCTGGAGGTCCTCTCCCGGCTGCGGGAGAAGGAGACCGACCCGACCCAGATCGTGGCCCTGGAAAAGGACATCAAGTTGGTGGATAACGAACTGCTGTTTAACCGGATGGCCCTGGGCACCCTGCGAAACGCCCAGGTGGAGCTGGTTCTGACCCGAAAATAGAAGACGCGCCATTTAGGCAGGCGGCCGGACGGACCGCCTGCTTTTTGGTTGCGCCGGGAAAGGTATTAACCCCTCCGGTGCGGAAATAATAGGGCAGATACGCAAAACAGAGGTGGTAAGGATGAGCGGGAAAAAGTTGCTTTTGATTGACGGCAACAGTCTGGTCTACCGGGCGTTTTACGCCCTGCCGCCGCTGACGGCGGCGGACGGGCGCCCGACCAACGCGGTGTACGGCTTTGCCAATATGCTCCTGCGGCTGGTCGCCGAGGTGCAGCCGGATTACCTGGTCGTGGCCTTTGACAAAAGCAAAACCACCTTCCGGCACAGCGAGTTTGCCGCCTACAAGGCAACCCGGGCGGCGACCCCGGACGACCTGCGAACCCAGTTCCCGCTGGTGCGCCAGGTGCTGGAAGCGATGCAGGTGAGCACCAGCGAGCTTGAAGGGTATGAGGCGGACGACATTATCGGCACCCTGAGCCGGACCGGCAATGCGGCCGGCCTGGAGGTGGTGATTGTGACCGGCGACCGGGACGCCCTGCAGCTGGTGGCGCCCCGGACGGCGGTGCTGCTGACCAAGCGGGGGATTACCGACACCGAGAAGTACGACCTGAATCTGCTGCGGGACAGGTACGGGCTATCGCCGGAGCAGATGATTGAGGTCAAGGGCCTGATGGGCGACCAGTCGGACAATATCCCCGGGGTGCCGGGGATTGGGGAGAAGACGGCGGTGAAGCTGATTCGGGAGTACGGCAGCATCGACGAACTGCTGGCCCGGCTGGGTGAGCTGAAAGGCGGCAAGTTGGCCGAGAAGCTCCAGGCCTACGCCCCCCAGGCCCTCCTGAGCCGGCGCTTGGCGACCATTGTGCGGGATGTGCCGGTGGGGCAGGATTTGGCGGAGTTCCGGTTCCGGGAGCCTGACTATGGGGCGCTGCGCGAGCTGTTTGCTGACCTCGGGTTCCGCTCGCTGGCCAGCCGCCTCCCCGGGGGGGCCTCCCTGGCGCCTTCCCTGGCGCCTTCCCTGCCGTCTTCACCTGGGGCTGAATCCACGACTGGGCTTGAACCCGCCGGGGGTGCGTCCACCGAACCATACACCACAATCGAAGTCCGGGATGAGCCGGCGCTGACCCGCCTGGTTGCTTGTCTGCAGGCGGCCGGCTGGTTTACCTTCCAGACGGCGGCCGGCGCCGGTCACCTGGACGGGGATATTGAGGCGATAGCGATCTGCGCCAGTCCGGCGGAGATCTATCTGATTCCCTTGCAGGCGAACCTGACCGGCAGCGAGCACCTTTCGGCGGAGGCGGTACTAGCGGCGCTGCGGCCCCTGCTGGAGGATGAGCAAGTGGGCAAAGGCTGCGGCGACGGGAAGAAAGAATGCCTGGTCCTGGCCCAAAACGGCCTGACCCTGCGCGGCCTGCAGTTTGACCCGATCCTGGCCGCCTACCTCCTGAATCCGTCACGTTCTAGCTACCGACTGGACGACCTGGAACGGGAGCACCTGCATACCGGGTACCTGGCCGCCGGTGGGGACGAAATCTGCCGCCGGGTGTGGGTGACGGCGCAGCTGCGGGCGCCGATGCAGCAGCTGCTGGCTGAGCACGGCATGACCGGGTTGTATGAAGAACTGGAGCTGCCGCTGGTAGGGGTGCTGGCGGGGATGGAACTGGCCGGGGTGCGGGTGGATCCGGAACAGCTAAAATTGATGGCAGTGGACCTGGAGGGCAAAATCGCTGCCGTCACCGCCGAGGTCTACGCTTTGGCCGGCGGGGAGTTTAACCTCAATTCACCTAAACAGTTAGGAGAGATTTTGTTTGAGCGGCTGGGGCTGCCGGCCCAAAAGAAGACCAAGACCGGCTATTCCACCGATGTGGAGGTGCTGGAGCATCTGGCGAGCCGCCACCCCATCGCCGACCGGATTTTGACCTTCCGCCATTTGGCGAAGCTGAAGAGCACCTATGTGGACGGCCTGGCGGCGATTATCCACCCGGTGACCGGGCGGGTGCACACCACCTTCAACCAGACCGTGACCACTACCGGGCGCATCAGCAGCACCGAACCAAACCTGCAGAACATCCCCATCCGGACCGCGCTCGGGCGGGAAATCCGCCGGGCCTTTGTGCCCCGAGACCGGGACTGGCTCTTGCTGGCGGCGGACTATTCGCAAATCGAGCTGCGGGTGCTGGCCCATATCTCCGGGGACGAGACCTTAAGCCAGTCGTTCTTCCGGGGCGAGGACATCCACGCCCGGACGGCGGCGGAGGTTTTTGGCGTCGCCTTAGAGGCGGTGACCCCGGAGATGCGCTCCCGGGCCAAGGCGGTCAATTTCGGCATCATCTACGGCATCAGCGACTACGGCCTGTCGCAGAACTTAAAGATCAGCCGGGAGACGGCGAAAACCTATATCGACAGCTATTTCGCCCGGTACCCCGGGGTGAAAGCCTATATGGAGGGGGTGGTGGCCTCCGCCCGGGAGAGCGGTTATGTGACCACTATCCTGAACCGGCGCCGCTACCTGCCGGACCTGCACAGCCGGAACTTCAATGTCCGGGCCTTTGCCGAGCGGACGGCGATGAATACCCCGATCCAGGGCAGCGCGGCCGACATTATCAAGCTCGCCATGGTCCAAATTGGTCGGCGCCTGCCGGAGAGCGGCCTGCACGCAGCGATGATTTTACAGGTGCACGACGAACTGATTTTTGAAGTCCCCCGGGCGGAACTGGCGGTGGTGACTGAGCTGGTCCGTACCGGGATGGAGGAGGCGTACCGGCTGAACGTGCCCCTGAAGGTGGATGTGGGCTGGGGCGAGAACTGGTTCGACGCTTAAACCAGGAAGACGGCCGGACCAGGGTGACGCCTAAATCAGGAAGACGCCGGAATCAACTTTAACAGGAGGCAGATGAATTGCTCACCCAAAGAACCTTGCGCCGCCGTATCGCGGCCATCACGCCCGAGATGATCGAATTACGGCAGGACCTGCACCGCCAGCCGGAACTGGGCTTTGCCGAGCACCGGACGGCCGGCATCGTTGCCGAACGCCTGCTGGCCCTGGGCTTGGAGGTAACCACCGGGGTGGCCGGAACCGGGGTGGTGGGTCTCCTGACCGGGGCGGCCCCCGGGCGGACCATCGCCCTGCGGGCGGATATGGACGCCCTGCCGATTACGGAAGAAAACGAGGTACCATATAAATCCGAGCGGCCCGGGGTGATGCACGCCTGCGGGCACGACGGCCATGTGGCCATGCTCCTGGGGGCGGCGGCGGTGCTGGCCGGCGAGCGGGAGAACTTCGCCGGCAACGTGAAGTTCCTCTTCCAGCCGGCGGAGGAAGGCGTGCGGGGCGGCGGGGCGAAGCCGATGGTGGAGGCCGGCGTCCTGGCGAATCCTGCGGTGGACGCGGTGCTGGGCCTCCACCTCTGGTCAGGTCTGCCGGTGGGCACCCTGGCCATCCGCCGGGGCCCGCTGATGGCCGCCTCGGACAGCTTTACGGCGGTGATTAAGGGGGTCGGCGGGCACGGGGCCGCGCCCCAGGATACGGTTGATCCCATCGTCGCCGGGGCCCAGGTGGTGACCGCCCTGCAGACCATCGTCAGCCGGGAGGTGATTCCGGTGGAGGCGGCGGTGATCACGGTTGGGATGTTCCATGCCGGCACGGCCAACAACATTATCGCCGGACAGGCGGAGCTGGCCGGCACGGTGCGTACCCTGGATCCCGCCCTGCGGCAGAGGATGCCGGAGCGCATCGAGGGAGTCATCAAAGGGGTAACCGGAGCGATGCGCGCGCAGTACGAGTTTAGCTACCGCTTTGGGTACCCGGTGGTCCTCAACCACCCGGCGGTGACCGAACTTCTGGAGAAAACAGCGGCCGCCATCCTCGGCGCGGCGCAGGTTCTGACGTCGCCGCAGCCGGTGATGGGCAGCGAGGACTTCGCTTATTACCAGGAGAAGGTGCCCGGCACTTTTGCCTTTTTGGGCGCCGGCAACCCGGCCAAAGGGACTGGGATGCCCCACCACCCCCGCTACAATTTTGATGAGGACGCCCTGCCGTTGGGCGCGGCGATTATGGTGCAGGCGGCGCTGCGCTTTTTGGCGGGCAAGTAGACGGTGGCAATTTGTGGATAAACGGTCCGGCAGGAATTAAGCCCGCCCGAAGCGAAGTGTAACCGGTACTAAATCATGCCGGCAAAGAGGTGCACGGGACATGGGCGCAAAAAAGGGCCTGCTGTGGATCGCCGGGGCCATACTGATACTGTCTCTGACCGGCTGCCACGCCGTCCCGGCGGTCGGTGATAACCCCGCGAGCGGCGGCACGCTGACGGTTGGGATTCTCCGGGAGCCGGAGAGCTTAAATCCCCTGCTGTGGCGCTCAGACGATGGGGTGGACATTGGCGGTTTAATTTTCAGCGGCCTGTTCCGCCGGGATGACCAGGGCGAGTACCGGCCGGACCTGGCGGCGGCGATACCGACGGCGGAAAACGGCGGGGTGAGCTACGCCGGGGACAGCACAACGGTCACTTACCGGATCCGGCCGGACGGGCGATGGCACGACGGAGAAGCCCTGACGGCGGCGGATGTGGAGTTTACTTATTTCTGCCTGACCGACAGCAGCTTAAACCCCACCCCGCGGCCGGAGTACGCCGCCATTACCGGTGTGGTTTGCCCCGACCCGTACACGGTGCGGGTGACCTTCCGGGGCCAGGCCGGCGATTACCTGGCACTGTTTGACCGGATCCTGCCGCAGCACTTATTAGCGGAAACCACGGATCTCACCCGGGAAGCCTTTAACCGGAAGCCGGTGGGGACCGGTCCATTTACCCTGGCCGAGTGGCACCCCCGCGACCGTCTGGTGCTGCGGGATAGCCCGGACTACTATGGCGGCCGGCCGGCGCTGGATACGATAGTTTTCCGGCTGGCGCCGGACCGGCTGACCCTCTCGACTCAGCTGAAGACCGGGCAGATCGACCTCGCCCCGGACAGCGGCCTGCCCGAGGGCGGGATCGACGCCGCCTATGGGATTAAGCTCGTGCCGGTTGTCTTGCCGGCCTGGGATGGCCTGGTGCTAAACCTCCGCCAGCCGCTGCTGCAAGACCTGCGGGTGCGCCAGGCCATCCTGGCGGCACTTGACCGTCCGGGGCTGGCGGTGACCTACGCCGGGCAGGCGGTGGCGGCCGGACCGGGGCTAGCGCCGGCGGCGGATACTATGGCGACAGACGCGGAGCGGGCCCGGGCGATCCTGGAAACGGCCGGGTGGGTGGCCGGAGCCGATGGGGTCTATGCCCGCAATGGGATCCGCCTGCGCCTGAATGTCCTGGTCAACGCAACAGAACCTTGGCAGAGCACGGTCCTGTCGGTGATGGCGGGACAGATGCTGGCAGCGGGAATCGAACTCGTGCCGGTCGCAGCCGACAACAGCATTTATGCGGCCCGCCTGGCGGCGCATGACTACGCAGCCGTGCTGATGCGCCAGCCGGACCGGACTATGGCGCTCTTCCGTTGGCATTCGCTATCAGCCGACAACTATTCCGGCTACCGGAATGTCCGGGTGGATGCCCTCCTGGACGATATGAGACGCTCGGAGGACCCGGCGCGGCAAAATGAACTGGCCGGGGAGATCCACAGCCTCCTGGCGGCGGACCTCCCGGTGCTGCCGCTGGTCGCTTTGGTCAGCCAGGACGCAGTGTCCGAACGGCTGGAGAACTACCGGCCGTACGCCGCGGACCGGCTGTGGAACGTAGCGGAGTGGAGGATTCGGCCATGCTGGTGATTGGACTGACCGGAGGGATCGCCTCGGGTAAAAGCACCGTTTCCGCTATTCTGCGGGAGCTGGGCGTACCGGTGATCGACGCCGACCGGGTCGCACGGGAAGTAGTGGAGCCGGGTGAGCCGGCCTGGCAGGAGATTATCGACTATTTTGGCCCCGGTGTCCGCCGCCCGGACGGAACTCTGGATCGCCCGGCGCTGGGGCGGCTGGTATTTGGGCAGCCGGAGCGGCTGGCGGCGCTGAACCGGATCACCCACCCCCGGGTGATCGCCCGGATGCAGGAATTGCAGCAGGACATCGCCGAAAGCCCGGCGGGCGCCCCGGACCTGGTGGTTTGGGACGTCCCCCTCCTCATCGAAGCAGGGATGACCGGAATGGTTGACCAGGTCTGGGTCGTGGTGGTGGACCCGGAAGTCCAGCTAAGGCGGCTGATGGAGCGGGACCAGATGAGCGAAGCGGCCGCCCGGCAACGCATCGCGTCGCAGATGGCCCTCTCGGCCAAAGCGGCGCTGGCCGACCGGGTGATCGATAACAACGGCAGCGCGGCCGCGACCCGGCGCCAGGTGGAGCGCCTGGTGGCGGAGTTGCGCTGCCCCGGTGCTTAGCGGTCCCGGGGAAGCATACAATACAGTATTGGACCAACTGAGGGTATAAGCTGGAGTGGTAAGGTTGAAGATGAATTGGCGCAAGTTCCGGCGGCGTGTGGCCGGATTGCTGTTTGGATTACTGGTCCTGGCCACGGCGGCGCAGAGTGATCCGCTCCGGCGTCTGCTGAACCCGATCCATTACCGGGAGGAGATCGTGGCTTCCGCCCGGGAGTTTGCCTTGGACCCGCTCCTGGTGGCGGCGGTAATCCGGGTGGAGAGCAAGTACCGGCCGGAAGCGCTGTCACCCAAAGGGGCAATGGGGCTGATGCAGATTATGCCCGAAACCGGCGCCTGGATCGCCCGGCAGTTTCCCTTAGATGAATACCAGGAGGCGATGCTGTACGACCCGGCAGTGAATATCCGCCTGGGCGCCTGGTACTTAGCGGACCTGCAGGGTGAGTTCGGGGACGACCTGACGGTGGTGCTCGCGGCCTACAACGGCGGGCGGGGCAAGGTGAAGGAATGGCTCGCGAGCGAGCAGTGGAGCGGGGGCTACCACC